>NZ_JBEXTX010000087.1:0-34252 GCF_040614175.1 Amycolatopsis sp. NPDC006131 | reverse complement strand
TGCTCAGCGTGATCACCTGCGCCGGCTCGAACTGCTGGACCATGGCCGAGCCGGTCGAGTTCGTCACCGCCAGCACCCGCTTGCCCTTCAGGTCCTGGGGCTTGGTGACGCTCGAATCGCCCTTGCGCGCCATGATCGCGGGCCCGGACACGAAATACGGCCCGGCGAAGGACACCTTCTCCGCGCGGGCGGGGGTGATCGAATAGGTGTGCAGAACCACGTCGACGGTGTTGTTCTGCAGCAACGCCTCGCGGATCTGCGACGTGGAATTGACGATCTTGACGTTCGGCTGGCCCAGGATGTACTTCGCCAGCAACCTGCCGAGGATCGCGTCGAACCCCTCGGTCTGGCCGGTCGTCGGGTTCTGCTGGGACAGCAGCGGCGTGTCCAGCTGGCTGCCGATGAGGATCTGCCCGCGCTGCTTGATCGCCTGCGCCGTCGGGCTGGTCGCGAGGTCCGCGTCGGACGCCACCGGCGCGCGGTCGAGGAGGCTCTGCTCCTGGTCCGCGCTCCCGCCGCTGTCCGGTACCGCGCCCCCGCTCGAGGTGCAGGCGGTCACCGCGCCGAGCGCGACCGCCGTGAGCAGGACCGCGAGGCGCCGTCGCCGTGTCGAAGCCGTCATGGTGTGGCCGGATCCCTCCTGGAAGTGGAGCCTGTCGCCCCTATCTACTCTCGGTGACGCAAGGGGTACCCGAACGGGTGGCAGTAGATCACGAGGTAAGGCGCAGGATCGTGCAGTTCCAACGGCCGCGTCAAGCCCCTGTGAGGTTCCGAGGGTCACTGTGGGACGTTTCCGCGCAACGTGTCACAGGCCTGTCCCGCCTTCCGGATAGTGAGATAGGTAACACTGAACAAGGGCCATGCGACTGCACGCAGCGTGACGTGCAGTCGCTCTGTTCCTGAGACAGTTGGTGAGAATTCGTCACCGGGGTGACCGCTAAAGTTCGTGGTGAGAGGCATCTGCCCGGCTTCCCTTTCATCCCGGCAGCCGATAGCCTCTACCCCCAATCGGGTGGCCCCGTGTTAACCATTCACGTCCTGGTTCTCATGGCGTGGAACCCGAGCGCGGAAACGCGGAAACTGGACAGCTCGAACCGGGAAGGAAGTCCTCGGTGCCCCAGCCCACGAGCGGGGAGCGCGGTCGCAAGGCAGTGTCCCCGGCGGAGTCGCCTGTCGCGCAGAGTAACGACGTCGGCGCGCAGGACAACGCGATCGGAGCATCGACCGGTGGTGACGGCGGCCGTCGGGTCCGCGGTCTCGCGAACTGGCGCGTCAACGCCAAGATCGCCGCGGTGGTCGCCGTGCCGACCGCCGCCGCGCTGTCCCTGGCCGGCCTGCGCGTGTACGACAGCTTCGACACGATGACCGTCTACCAGCACGCCGAACAACGCATCGAACTCAGCCAGAAGGTCGCCGCCGAGGTCGACGCGCTACAGCGCGAGCGGGACGCGATGTCGGCCTGGATCGCCTCCGGCCGTCCGGCCGACCGGGCCGAGCTCGACGACGCCATCAGCACCGCGGAGAACGCGGCCGACACCGTGCGCGGCGCGGTCAGCGAGGTCGCCGCGATCAGCGACGACGCCACGTCCGCGCGCTACCAGCAGGGCCTCGCCCGGCTCGACGGGCTGAGCCAGCTGCGCTCCTCGGCGGGCGCCGCGGACTTCCCGAGCCTCGCCGCGCAGGCCGGCTACACCGGGGTCATCGACGCGCTGCAGCTGATCGCCGACGAGTTCGACGCCGACATCACCGACCAGGGCCTGCAGGACCGGCACGAGGCGCTCGGCTTCCTCGCCGACGCCAAGGAGTTCTCCGCGCAGCAGAACTCCTACCTGCGCAGCGCCGCGATCCGCGGCAGGTTCGACCCGGCCGAGCTGAAGAACCTCACCACCGCGCAGTCGAACCTGGTCGCCGCCATCGACCGGTTCAACGCCGTCGCCACCCCGCAGGCCCAGCTGGACTACTCGACCACCCTGTCCGGCCCGCAGGTATCCCAGCGGTTCACCCTGCAGCAGCTGGCGTTGCTGCGCGCACAGGCGAACCCGCCGCTCGCGCTGGCCATCGACCCGGGCGCGGTCGCGCAGTCCTCGTCGCAGACGCTCGACCTGATCAGCCAGGTCCAGAACCGGCTGCTCGACGACGCCAGGACCTACACCGAAGGGCTGATCAGCGCACAGCAGCAGAACCTGCTGATCACGGTCGCGATCATCCTCGCCGGGCTCCTGCTGGTGCTCACGCTGATGTACGTCGTGGCGCGTTCGCTGATCCGGCCGCTGCGGACACTGCGTTCGACCGCCCTGCAGGTCGCCGAGGTGCACCTGCCCGACGCGGTGGAGCGGATCATGCGCGAGGCCGACCCGGCCGCGGCCGCCGCCAAGGCGATCGAGCCGGTGCCGGTCCACACCACCGAGGAGATCGGGCAGGTCGCCAGGTCCTTCGACGTGGTGCACGGCCAGGCCGTCCGCCTCGCCGCCGAGCAGGCCCTGCTCCGCGACAACGTCAACGGCATCTTCGTCAACCTCTCGCGCCGGTCGCAGCGGCTGGTGGAGCGCCAGCTCGCGGTGATCGACCTGCTGGAGGCCGACGAGCAGGACCCCGACCACCTCGCGAGCCTGTTCGAGCTGGACCACCTGGCGACCCGGCTGCGCCGCAACGGCGAGAGCCTGCTGGTGCTCTCCGGCGCGGGCTTGAGCAAGTCGATGCCCAAGCCGGTCTCCGCCGCGGACGTGATCGGCGCCGCGGTGTCCGAGATCGAGCAGTACGCGCGGGTCGACGTCGGCGCGATCCCCGAGGTCGCGGTGCGCGGCCCGTCCGTGCACGACCTGGTGCACCTGCTCGCCGAGCTGCTGGACAACGCCACCTACTTCTCCGAGCCGGAGACGAAGGTCAGCGTCCGGGCCGTGGTCACGCGCAAGAAGGCGCTGGCCATCCAGATCACCGACCGCGGTGTCGGCATGTCGCCCGAGCAGATCGCCGAGGCCAACCGGCGCCTCGCCGACCCGCCGGACCTGGACGTGTCGGTGACCCGGCGGATGGGCCTGTACGTGGTCGCGCGACTGGCCCAGCGGCAGGGCATCGAGGTCCGCCTGCGGGAGAACGAGGACATCGACGGCGGCGTGATCGCCCGCATCGTCGTGCCGCCGGACCTGCTCGGCCCGGTCGCGCGGGAGCCGATGCCGCGACCCGCGGAGACCTCGTCGCCGAACCTGCCGCCGGTCCCGGCCCAGCGCACCCCGTCGAACCTGTCGCGCCGCGAGCCGGCCCAGGAGGCCGAGACCGGGGTGCTGCGGCCCCTCGACCAGCCGATCAGCCTCGACGACCTGGTCGCCGGCTCGACCGACGCGGCCTACCTGAGCCGGGGCAAGCCGCGCGCCGAGGAGCCGCCGCCGAACGGCCTCACCCCGCCGCAGCCGGAGGAGCAGCCGAACCACTTCGGGTCGCTGGCGCTGCCCAAGCGCGAGCCGCAGTACGTGCCGGTCACCGAGCAGCCTGCCGAGGAGCCGCCGTCGAACGAGAGCATCTTCGACGACGACGTGCCGACGAAGCGGCTGCCGATCTACCAGTCGGTTGTGTCGAGGTGGTTCAGTGCGGAGGGGGAGGACCCCGCCTCGGTGAGCGGCGACCTCGAGGAGGAACCCCCCACGGCGGCCGAGGAAGCCCCCGAGGCCGACGACAAAAGCGCCGATCTTTGGCACAGTGTGTCCGATGAGGGCTGGCGCGCGGCGCAATCCCTGCTCGAGTCGCGGGAGGAGGAGATCACTCCGGCCGGGCTGCCGAAGCGGGTGCCGAACGCGCACCTCGTCCCCGGTTCGATCCCGGTGGGCGAGACCGACGCCTTCACCGACACGACCGTCGGCAGGCCGGGGCAGGGCGCGCTCGCCCGCTCCGCCGAGGCGGCGCGGGAACGCATGGCGAGCTTCCAGCGCGGCTACGTGAGTGGCCGGCACGCGCTGCAGGAGAGCACGCCGGGCCCCTATGACCAGGGTGATCCGGTGAGTGGCGGGGGAACCACCCCGCCGGACGAGGCAGTGAGGAGTGAGGAGTGACACGGGCGGGATCGCTGCAGCCGGGAGGCTCCACGCCGCAGGCGCCGCGGAACGGCTTCGCGTGGCTGATCACGGACTTCGTGCACCGGGTGCCCGGTGCGGCGCACGCCGTCGTGGTGTCGGCGGACGGGCTGCTGCTCGCCGCGTCCCGGGGGCTGCCGAAGGACCGCGCGGACCAGCTGGCCGCGGTGGCGTCGGGGCTGACCAGCCTGGCACGGGGCGCGTCGAAGGTGTTCGAGGGCGGGCCCGTGGCTCAGACGGTGGTCGAGATGGCCAACGGCTTCCTGTTCCTCATGTCGGTTTCGGACGGGTCCTGTCTCGCGGTTCTGGGGTCCCCCGACAGCGACATCGGCCTCGTGGTGTACGAAATGACGCTTCTGGTGGATCGGGTCGGTCAGCAGATGACGCCCGAAATGCGGGCACAGCTCCAGGGAGCCGCGCGCGGTTGAGCGCGCCGGGCACGAGAGGGACTGCAGTGGACGGTGGGCAGCCGACGGGCGTGGGCTCGGGACGGCTGGACGACGACGCCGAAACCGCCTGGCCGGACGAGGCTCAGGCGGCGCGGACCGAGGACTGGAGCACGTTCCGGGCCAAGGTCGACCGCGCCTGGCGCCTGCGCCGGGCCGCCGCGGGCGAGAAGCGGTCCAGTACCCTGAGCGACCCGGAGCCACCGGGCTACGGGGCGACCGAATACCCGGAGTTCAGCGGCGACCGGTTGCTGTCCGGTCCGGCGGCGGACCTGTTCGGCGACCCGGGCGGGCCGCTGGCCCCGGCAGGCGAGCTGCGGCCCAACCCGACCGCGGAGAGCCACCCGAGCTTCCCGCCGGTGCCCGCGCCGGTGGCGGCGGAGGAGACCTCCGGTCTGGTCCGGCCGTACTTCCGGACGCGCGGGCGGACACGTCCCAGCTACGATCTGGCGATCGAAGCACTCGTCTCGACCAGCGAGCGGGGACGGATGCTCGACCGGGTGCGGGTGCCCGAGCACCGGTCCATCTGCGGACTGTGCCTGGACACGCGCTCCGTGGCCGAGGTGGCGGCGTACCTGCGCATGCCGCTGGGGGTCGCGCGGGTGCTGATCGGCGACGCCGTCGATCTCGGCCTGGTCCTGGTCCATTCCACGACGTCGGTCGTCGGCGATCGTCCCAGTATCGAGTTCATGGAGAGGGTGCTCAGTGGGCTTCGGAGAATTTGACTCCGACGCGAACACGTCGGCCGCGACGGGACCGACGCAGTCGGCCAAGATCGTGGTCGCCGGCGGCTTCGGTGCGGGCAAGACGACCCTGGTCGGCGCGGTCTCGGAGATCGATCCGCTGACCACTGAGGCGGTGATGACCGAGGCCAGCGTGTCGGTGGACGACACGACCGCCACGCCCAACAAGGCGACGACGACGGTCGCGATGGACTTCGGCAGGCTCTCGCTCGGCGACGATCTCGTGCTGTACGTCTTCGGCACCCCGGGGCAGCACCGGTTCTGGTTCATGTGGGACGACCTCGCGGTCGGCGCGATCGGCGCGGTCGTGCTGGTCGACACCCGGCGGCTGGCGGACGCGTTCCCCTCGATCGACTTCTTCGAGAACCGGAAGCTGCCTTACATCGTGGCGATCAACTGCTTCGACCGGCTGCTGCACCACCAGATCGAGGACGTCCGCCACGCGCTGACGATCTCCGAGTCGGTGCCGATCATCGCCTGCGACGCGCGGGAGAAGGAGTCGGCCAAGCAGGTGCTGATCACGGTCGTGGAGCACGCGATCAACCGGGACCGCGCGTTACAACCGGGGTGATCGGGTAACCGTGCCGCCGGAAGGGTGAATCGATGTGAGATCACCCCGGGCGGCAGGTCGACAGGGCCGGGTTCGGCAATACCCTGGTCGGAATAATCGCAGAACAGGCTCGACCGGTGAGGAGGCACATGACGGCATCGGCACAGCAGTCGAGCGGCTTCGGCTTCGGCTGGCTGATCACCGACTTCGTGCGACGGGTCCCGGGCGCGGCGCACGCCGTGGTCGTCTCCGCCGACGGTCTGTTGCTGGCCGGGTCTCAGGGCCTGCCGAAGGACCGGGCGGACCAGCTGGCCGCGGTCGCGTCCGGGTTGGTGAGCCTGACCTCCGGTGCCGCGCGGTGCTTCGAAGCGGGCTTCGTGAACCAGACGGTGGTCGAGATGGAGCGCGGGTACCTGTTCCTGATGGGGATCAGCGACGGGTCGAGCCTGGCCGTGCTGGCCGCGCCCAACTCCGACATCGGGACGGTGGCGTACGAGATGACGCTGCTGGTCGACCGCGTCGGGATGCAGATGACGCCGGAGCTGCGCAACCAGCTCCAGGGTGGCGTGCGCTGATGCGGGGACTTTCGCAGGGGGCCGGGCGGCCCGCGGTGGATGCGTGGGACCGGCTGCACCAGGGCACCGACCGCGAGGGGATCGACTCACCGGCGCGGTTCGTGCTGACGAAGAAGCCGGTGGTGCTGCCGGTGCGCACGCCGGTGCGGCCGTCACCCGGCGTCGGACGAGCCGCTTCCCGGACGACTGCCGGCTGGCCGACTGTGTCTGATGCGGATGCCGTGTCGCGGGCCGGTGCTGGTGGGCGGGCTGGAGGCGCTTCGCTGAGCGGCGCGGGTGCTGGGTCGCTGAGTGGGGCTGGTGCTGAATCGCTGAGTGGCGCGGGCGCTGGTCGGCACGCGGGCGTTGAGGCTGGCGGCCGGCGCGCGGGTCGTGACGTGGGCGGCCGGCACGCAGGTTTTGAGGCTGGTGGCGGCCGGGACGCGGGTCTGGATGCCGGTGCCGGCTGGCAGGCCGGTCCCGACGCGGGTGCCGGTTGGCAGGCTGGTCCCGACGCCGACTGGCCCTCCGGCGCCGATCTGGACGCTGCCGCCCGGACTGGTCTGGAGGCCGGCTGGCCGACGGCCGGTGCAGGTGCCGCGGTCGGCGTCCGGACTGCTGTCGGCACCCGCGGGGCCGGAGTGCCGCCCGCGCAGACGCGGGGCTCGGAACCGTCGGTACGGACGCGGATGATGATGCGCCCGTACGCCCGCACGGGAGGCCGCACCCGGCCGGATTACGAGCTGGCGCTGGAGGCGCTGGTCTCGACCACCGACCGGGGCCGCGTGCCGCAGGCGGTGACCGGGGTGCAGCACCGGCGGATCTGCGCGCTGTGCTCGGAGGCCCGCTCGATCGCGGAGATCGCCGCGTACCTCGACCTGCCGCTCAACGTGGTGAAGGTGCTGGTCAGCGATTTGGATGCGGCCGGGATGGTGCTGATCCACCAGTCCGGGCTGTCCTTCGGGGACCGCTCCTCGCGCGAGTTCATGGACCGGGTGCTCCAGGGCCTGCGACGCCTCTGAGCCGCAGCCGCCCCAAAGAAGGCTCAGTCGTCCACCAGGGCGGCCGACGTGATGCGGTGCAGGGGGTACCGCTCATCGTCCCGGCCGATCAGGACTCCGCCGCCCACGTGGGTCGGCGTCACGATTCGCTGGCTGGCCGTTCCGTGGGCGTCCACGAAGCCGATCCAGACCTCCCGCTGCTCGCGGTGCGCCCGCGCCAGCAACGCCATCGTCGCGGCCGTGTCGGAGCCTCCGCCGCCGCCAGGGAGGCGCACCGCCGTGCCCTTGCGGCTCGCCGCGGCCCGGTCGCCCGCCCGGATGTGCGTGACCACCGACGCGGCCTGCTCGCCGGTCAACCCGGACGGCTCGGGCACCACCCGCCGCGCCGTGCGGGGGCGCGCGGGGATCCTCCTGCCGGACGGGCGCAGGTCCACCACCCGCCCGTCGGGACCCTCGGCCGCCGGCGCGAAACCGGCCGCCCGCAGCCCGTCCAGCACCTCCGCCAGCGAGTACGGGCTGACCAGCACCGTCGGCGCGATCCGGCGCAGCTCGTACTCGCCCGACACGGCGTTGCCCATCACCTCCGCGAGCAGCACCTCGTCGTCGCACCGCAGGAACGACCCGGCCGCCCCGCCGCGCAGCCTGCCGTGCCGCCGCGCCACGTCGTCGATCAAGTACGTCAGCGACTGCGGCACCTCGGTGGCCGACCGCTTCCGGAACAGCTCGTGCAGCTCGTCCGCGGTCCGGCCGGTGTCCAGCGCCCGCCGCACCGACGCCTCCGTGATCCGGTACACCGTCGCGTGCCCGGCGGACTCGACGTCGGCCACCGCGGCGATCTCCGTCGCCAGGTCCATCTCCAACGGCCCCGGCGCGACCACCGTCAGATCGGCCTGCACCAGCACGTACCCGATCGGCTTCGGCATCGCGTCGTACACCGCGTTCAGCGCGCCCGAGCGATCACCCGCGAGCAGCGCTCCGCCCGCCGTCGTCAGCGCCCCGAGCGCGATCACGCCCAGCGCCGACGCCTCGGCGAACGTCCACCGCACCGCCTCGTCCCGCAACCGCCCCCCACGCCGCGGCGCCCGCCACGCGAGCAGCTCGACCAGGTCGTCCGCGCCGTGCACACCCGTGCCACGCGGCAGCTCGGCCAGCGTGCCCAGCACCCGCCGCCGCACCGACGGCGCCAGCGGCCGCCGCAGCTCGTCGGACAGCGGCACGATCGGCTTGTCCTTCACGTCGCGCTGACCGGCCAGCGCGGGCAGCCGCGGCAGGTCCAGCCACGCCTCGGCGAGGATGACCCACCGCTGCGCCGGCTCGGACGCCAGCCACGAGTCGGCCAGTGTCGTCGGCACCCACTCCGGGCTGGTGCTCTGGCTGTCCGCGACCAGCCCGGCCGCCGCCGCCAGCTCGGCCAGCAGCGTGGCGCGGGTGTCGTCGGTGTCCAGTTCGCGCGCCAGCTTCCGCAGCTCCCGCACCCCGAGACCACCGGACTTCAGCACCGGCGGCGGCTGTTCCGACCACTGCGTCAGCAGCGATTCGGTCTGCCGCAGGAACTCCATCGCCTCACCGGCGGCCGTCTCATCCACTGTGGACTGCTGATGCGGGCTCGTCGGCAGCTCCGGCTCGCGCAGCGCCTTCGGCGAGCAGATCCGGCCGCCGCGCAGGGCGATCGCCACCTCGCGGGGCAGTTCGACCGTTTCGTCGTCGCGGCGCAGCAGCAGCCCGCGGGCGAGCAGCTTCTGCACCGGCTTCGCCCCCGCGTCCAGCGACGGTTCGGCCGCCGCGTCCCGGGTACGTCCGATGGGCGGGCCGGCGGCGAGGGCGCCGAGCAGGCCGCGTTCGTCGTCACCGACCTCGGCGAGCGCGGACTCGACGTCCAGCCCGGGTGCCGACGCGCCGAGCCCGGCCGGGAACGGCCCGGCCAGCTCGCGCGCGGCGGGGACGACGCGGACCGCGTCGTCGTCGCCCCAGGCCAGCACCCGCGACCGCAGCCGGTCCACGGCGGGCCGGACGTCCGCGCCGACCAGCTCGCTGATCGCGGCGAGCGGGACGGCTTCGGTGTCCGCGTCGGCGACCAGCAGCGCGTCGAGCACGGAAAGGGTGAACGTGTCCAGGTCCTCCATCGCCCTGGCGACCGATCCGGCCGTGCCGGCGCGGGTGGCCAGCACTGTGCTGTCGGACGGTGGCGGGGTCGCCAGGTCGCGCCTGGCCTGCAGGAGCGCGCCCAGCTCGTCGTCGGACGCGGACCGCAGCCAGTCCGCAAGGGAGGTCGCGGGCATCACATCGAGGATACCCGCCCTGACCATCGGGTTCGGGCGGCTGTGAGGCAAACTGGGGACCGTAGGTGCCGAGCACTGGAGGATGAAGTGGCGAAGGGCGACAAGGACAAGAAGAGCGGTCGTATCGACCCCACCTGGCCGCATCTGCCGGACGGCGAGCACCCGGTCACCGAGCTCTCGGCGGACCGCCAGGGCGCGCTGTCGCCGTTCGGGAACGTGACGTTCCCCCTCGAGACCGTGCCGTACGTGCACCCCGAGACCGAGATCAACAAGTAGACAGCAGGGGGTTACTGCCGTGCCGGTTCCCGGCCCCGGGTATTCGATCACCGTTCGTGTCGAGGCGCCGCCGTCGGCGAGCGCCGCGGGCGACCTCACCTCGGCGGTGGGCCGGGTCGGCGGCGTGCTCACCGCGTTCGACGTCGTCGAGTCCCACTCCGACGCGATCGTCGTCGACATCACGGCGAACGTCTCCAACGCCGACCACGTCGAGGTCGTCACCGAGGCCCTCGACGCGCTTCCCGGCGTGCGGGTGCGCAAGGTTTCCGACCGCACCTTCCTCATGCACCTCGGCGGCAAGCTGTCGGTGTCGCCCAAGGTCCAGCTCCGCAACCGTGACGACCTCTCCCGCGCGTACACGCCGGGCGTGGCGCGGGTGTGCCAGGCGATCGCGGCCAACCCGGCCGACGCGCGGCGCCTGACGATCAAGCGCAACACGGTCGCGGTCGTCACCGACGGTTCGGCCGTCCTCGGCCTCGGCAACATCGGCCCGGCCGCGGCCCTGCCGGTGATGGAGGGCAAGGCGGCGCTGTTCAAGAAGTTCGCCGACGTCGACGCGTGGCCGGTGTGCCTGGACACCCAGGACACCGAGGAGATCATCAAGATCGTCAAGGCGCTCGCGCCGGTGTACGCGGGCATCAACCTCGAGGACATCGCCGCGCCGCGCTGCTTCGAGATCGAGAAGCGGCTGCGCGAGCAGCTCGACATCCCGGTGTTCCACGACGACCAGCACGGCACCGCCATCGTCGTGGTCGCCGCCCTGCGCAACGCGCTGCGCGTGGTCGGCAAGGAGATCGAGGACTGCAAGATCGTGGTGAGCGGCGCGGGCGCGGCCGGCTCGGCGATCATGCGGCTGCTCATGCACAAGAAGCCGGGCGACATCATCGCCGCCGACATCAACGGCATCGTCCACCTCGGCCGGTCCGATTTGGACGACAACCTGCGGTGGCTGGCCGAGAACACGAACAAGGACAAGGTGTCCGGCACGCTGCACGACGCGCTCGTCGGCGCCGACGTGTTCATCGGCGTGTCCGCGCCGAACCTGTTCGGGGCCGAGCAGGTCGCGACGATGGCGCCGGACGCGGTGGTGTTCGCGCTGGCCAACCCGGACCCGGAGATCGACCCGCTGGAGGCGCAGAAGCACGCCGCGGTCGTGGCCACCGGGCGCAGCGACTACCCGAACCAGATCAACAACGTGCTCGCGTTCCCCGGCGTGTTCCGCGGTCTGCTGGACGCGCAGGCGCACGAGATCACCGACGAGATGCTGCTCGCCGCCGCGAACGCGATCGCCGACGTGGTGGACGACCGGCTCAACGCCTCCTACATCGTGCCCAGCGTGTTCGACTCGGCGGTGGCCCCGGCCGTCGCGGAGGCGGTCAAGGCGGCGGCCCGGAAGTCCGGCGCCACGAGCTGATGAGCCGCGCCGTCGAGGAGTCGAACCGGCGGATGCTGCGGGCCCGCGACGCGATGGACCGTGCCTACGCGCAGCCCCTCGACGTCGCGGCCCTGGCCCGGATGGTGCACGTCTCGGAGGCGCACTTCATCCGCACTTTCCGGGCCACCTTCGGGGAGACGCCGCACCGGTACCTGCAGCGGCGGCGCGTCGAGCGGTCGATGTTCATGCTGCGGGAGAGCGATCGGAGCATCACCGACATCTGCCTCGCCGTGGGGTTCACCAGCCTGGGCACGTTCAGCCGGACGTTCCGCGAGATCGTGGGGCAGTCGCCGTCGGAGTATCGGGCAGCAGGCGCCGGGGCGGTGGCGGCGCCCACGTGTTTCGCGATGGCCTGGACGCGGCCGAGCAGTTTCGGAGAAGCCAGGGGCGGGGCCGGTTGATTAGCGTTGCGGACATGTTCAACGCGATCACTCTCTCCCAGATCTTCGTGACCGACCAGGACGAGGCGCTCGACTTCTACGTGGGGAAGCTCGGGCTCGAGGTGAAGGTCGACCAGGACCTCGGCTTCATGCGGTGGCTGACGGTGTGCGTGCCCGGCGAGCCGGGGCGCGAGATTCTCCTGGAGAAGCCCGGCCCGCCCGCGATGGACGAGGCGACCGCCGCGCAGGTGCGCGAGCTGCTCGCGAAGGGCGCGACGGGCGGCTGGATCGGCCTCACGACGGACGACTGCCGCAAGACGTACGAGGAGCTGCTGGCGAAGGGCGTGGAGTTCACGCAGGAGCCGACCGAGCGCCCGTACGGCATCGACTGCGGCCTGCGGGACCCCTTCGGCAACGCGATCCGCATCAACCAGCCCACGCAGCCGGCCTGACCGGCCGCCGGTGGGCGGGTCGGGCGGCGGGCGGGCCGCCGCCCGGCCTGGCCGGGGTGGGGTTGTGGGGTGGCAGGTGGTTTGTCCGGCTTGGCTCGCCGGGGTGGGGGTGCGGTTGTGGGCTGGGCCGGTAGCACGCGTGGCGGGGTGGCGGCGCGGTTGGCGGGCTTGGTGGGAGGCCGCCCCAGGCGGTGCGGTTGGTGGTGCACGTGAGATGGCGTGGCCTGTGGGCTTCTGCCCGAGCCTCTCCGAGGCGAGGCCTGGAAATGTCGGACGACCGCTGCACGCCCCTTCGGGTGTCGCCGCGGGGCGGGGTGGGTCCGGGCCGCTGCTAAGGCCCTGTGGAACGCCCGCCCGGTCCTTCCGCATGCAGGCGGACTGCGGTGGCTCGGATGCCCCTTCACCGGGCGAGTGGGGCTCGGCGTTTAGCCTTGTCTCGTGAGTGAACTGAGCCACGTCGACGAGAAGGGCGCTGCCCGGATGGTCGACGTCTCCGGCAAGCAGGCCACCGCTCGGACGGCCGTCGCCACGGGGGTTGTGCACACCACCGCCGAGGTGATCGACCTGTTGTCGCGGGATGGGCTGCCCAAGGGCGACGCCCTCGCGACCGCGCGCATCGCCGGGATCATGGGCGCCAAGAAGGTGCCGGACCTGATCCCGCTCTGCCACCAGATCGCCCTGTCCGGCGTCAAGGTCGAGTTCGACCTCGGGCCCGCCGAAGTGCGCATCACGGCGACCGTCAAGACCACCGATCGCACCGGGGTCGAGATGGAGGCGCTCACCGCCGTCGCCGTCGCGGGGCTCACCGTGCACGACATGATCAAGGCCGTCGACCCCGCAGCCACCTTGGACGGGGTCCGTTTGGAGCGCAAGCTCGGCGGCAAGTCCGGCGTGTGGGAGCGGCCATGAGCAACGACAAGCGCACCGCGCGGGTGATCGTCGCGTCGAACCGGGCTTCGGCGGGTGTCTACGCCGACCACACCGGCCCGGTGATCGTCGCCTGGCTGGCCGAGCGCGGCTTCGACGTGCCGGAACCGCGGGTGGTGCCCGACGGCGACCCGGTCGCCCAGGCGCTGCGTGAGGCGCTCGACGACGACGTGCAGGTGGTCATCACGACCGGTGGCACCGGGATCTCGCCCACCGACCGCACGCCGGACGTCACGGCGCCGCTCCTGGACCACCAGCTGCCGGGCCTCGCGGAGGCGATCCGGTCCGCCGGACTGCCGAAGGTGCCGACCGCGGTGCTGTCCCGCGGCGTGGCCGGTGTCGCCGGCCGCACCCTCGTCGTGAACCTGCCCGGCTCACGCGGCGGGGTGAAGGACGGCCTCGGCGTGCTCGACGGGGTGCTCACGCACGCCGTCGACCAGCTCGCGGGCGGCGACCACCCGCGCCCGGCCACCGAAACAGCCGAAGCGCCCGCCGCCAAGACCCCGGAAACGAAGACCCCGGAAACGCCGACGGCCACCCAGGCGACCGCGCACATCGCGCGGGCCGAGGTGACCGATCAGCCGTTGTCCGTCGAGGAGCACGCGGCCCTCGTGGACGACCAGTCCGCCGGAGCGGTGGTGACCTTCGGTGGCGTCGTCCGCGACCACGATGGCGGCAAGGGCGTGAAGTCCCTGTTCTACGAGGGACACCCGAGCGCGGGCGATGTGCTCGCCCGCGTGGTCGCTCAGGTCGCCGGCCGCCGCAGCGGCGTGCGGACGATCGCCGTCAGCCACCGGATCGGAGCCCTGGAGATCGGGGACGTGGCACTCGCTTGCGCCGTGTCCGCCGACCACCGGGCCGAGGCCTTCGCCACCTGCGCCGAACTGGTCGACGAGGTGAAGGCCCAGTTGCCGGTGTGGAAGCACCAGCACTTCACCGATGGCACGGACGAGTGGGTCAACTCGCCCTGACGCAGGCGGGACGGGTGGAACCCGAACCGCCAGGGCGCCGGCGCCCCACCACCCGGGGGATTGCGGTGGGGCTGCCGGACACCCCCAGCGTCACTTCGTGGCGATCTTCTGCCCGACCAGGATCAGGTTCGGGTTCGAGATGTACTGCGAGTTCAGCTCCTGAAGCTTCTGGTAGCCGCCCTCGACGTTGAACTTCTTGGCGATCCCGGACAGCGTGTCGCCGGCCACCACGGTGTAGTCACCGTTCGGGTTGGAGGTCGGAACGCTCACGGCCGGAGCCGGGGTGCTCTTCTTCGGCGTGCTCTTCGGAGCGGTGGACTTCTTCGGCGTGGTGGCCTTCTTCTGGGTCGAGCCCTGGGTGTTCTTGCCCTTGTAGCTCGCCGAAGAACCGGCCTTCTTGCCGCAGACCGGCCAGGCGCCGATGCCCTGGCCCTGCAGGACGCGCTCGGCGACGGCGATCTGCTCCTCGCGGGAAGCGTTCGCCGCGCTGCCGGTGCCGCCGTAGGCCTTCCAGGTGCTGGCGGAGAACTGCAGACCACCGTAGTAGCCGTTGCCGGTGTTGGTGCTCCAGTTGCCACCGCTCTCGCACTGCGCGATGGCGTCCCAGTTGACGCTGGCGGCCTGCGCGGGGGTCGCGGCGATCGCCAGCGGGGTGCCGACCGCGAGACCCGCGACAGCGACGCGGGCGATGTTGCGAGCGGCGGGGGACATCTTGCGGTGCTTGCCTCGGTAGGACATTCCATCAACTCGGCTTTCGCACCGACGGGCCGAAGCTGCGAGGCGAACCCTCACGGGTCCTGCTCCACCCGGCGGGGTCCGGGCGAGCCAATCGGGCCTTCGCGAAAAACGCTCGGGTCCGACCCTCTCCGTCCCTGTCCGGAAAACCTTCTTTCGCTCGGGGTTTGGTCCGGGATTCCGCCGGACAGGGTTTGGCGCTCGGAATCCCGGTGTTGCCTTGGCCGGTCGGGGCCAGCCGAAAAGCGACGGTACGTAACGGCGAGCGTGATCGGAAATTATTCGAGGTGTGTCCTACATCACAGTAACATCGCGCAACCTATGCCGATCTCGTCGTTTCTCCTGGTCAGCGCGCCGTTACCTGGCCGTTTCCAAGTCGAGATATTTCACCGATCGTGAGGTCTGGATCACGTCGTTCTGGCACGGTTGGGCCAATCGTGAACCCCGTTCAACCGCCCGCGAAGGGCGGCAGGACGTCCAGTTCGGCCCCCTCCGGGAGGGGCCGCGAACGGTCGCGGACGGCCACCCCGTCGACGAGGAAGCTGGCCGCCTGGAGGATCCGCGGCAGGGTCTCCGGATGAAGATCACGGAGAGCGACGACGGCCTCGGCGACGGACGCGCCGGCAGGCAGCTGGAGTACCTCTTCTTCCACGCCCGCGGCCGCGCGCGCGGACGCGAAATACCGCACCCGGACGCTCATGGTCAAGATCTATCCCCCGATCGCGCTCATCGGCCGGATCGGCTGGGCGAAGCCGGCGTCGTTGATCTCGTGGCCGGCCAGCTTGCCCCACATCGTCGTGCGCCAGGCCTGGGCGATCGCCTCGTCGTCCGCCCCGCCGCGCAGCAACGCGCGCAGGTCCGTCTCGTCGTTGCTGAACAGGCACGACCGCACGGCCCCGTCGGCTGTCAGGCGCGTGCGCTCGCAGGCCGCGCAGAACGGGCGCGTGACCGACGCGATGATCCCGACGTCGCCCGGGCCGCCGTCGACGAGCCAGCGCTCGGCAGGCGCCCCGCCGCGCGCCTCCGGGCTCGGCGAGAGGGTGAACTCCTTGCTGAGCAAGGAAAAGATCTCCTCCGCCGTCACCATGTCCGCGCGGTTCCAGCCGTGCTGGGCATCCAGCGGCATCTGCTCGATGAACCGCAGGTGGTAGCCGTGGTCGAGGCAGAACCGCAGCAGCGGCGCGGCCTCGTGCTCGTTGATCCCGCGCAGCAGCACCGCGTTCACCTTGACCGGGTCCAGCCCCGCGTTCCGGGCGGCGGCGAGGCCGTCCAGCACGTGGCTCAGCCGGTCGCGCCGGGTGATCCGCACGAACGTCTCGGGATCGACGGTGTCGAGCGAGATGTTGATCCGGTCCAGGCCCGCTTCGGCGAACGCACGGGCGCGCTTGGCGAGCCCGATCCCGTTGGTGGTCATGGAAAGCCGGGGCCGGGGGCGCAACGCCGTGATCTCCCCGACCAGGTGCTCGAGCCCGGGCCGCAACAGCGGTTCGCCGCCGGTGAGCCGGATGTCGGTGACGCCGAGGCGTTCGACCGCTATCCGCAGCAGCCGCAGGAGCTCGCTGTCGGTGAGCACGTCGTCACCGGGCAGCCACGGCAGGCCCTCGGCCGGCATGCAGTACGTGCAGCGGAGGTTGCAGCGGTCGGTCAGCGACACGCGCAGATCCGTCGCGACGCGGCCGAACGTGTCGACGAGGGCGGGGTTGTCAGGGCGGGGCTGCGTGGTTCCGCGTGTGCCCGGCACGCGGGGGAGCCCGAGATCTACCGCACTCATTGACACCAGCCTAACCCGCCGACCACACCGTGGATCCTCACTAGAATGTCTCAGTAGCAGAGTGTTTCAACTGCGAAGACCACTTGGGAAGGGACGCGCCGGATGCCGGAGGAAAAAAGGTACCCGGTGCCCGGCGACGTGCTCGCCCGCTTCGCCGAGATCGGCCGGGAATCGAGCACCCTCGCCGTCCTCCGGCACGCCCAGATCGCCGAGAAGCTGGGGCTGTCCGCCACCGACCACAAGGCCCTCGACCTGGCCGCCCGCGCGGAGGGTCCGCTGACCGCGGGGGAGATCGCCAAGCTCACCGGCCTGTCCACCGGCGCGGTGACCGGCGTGATCGACCGGTTGGAGCGCGCGGGTTTCGTGCGCCGCGTGCGGGACGTCCGGGACCGCCGCAAGGTCCTCGTCGAGGTCCTGCCGCTGGACGAGGAGAAGATCGCGCCGCTGTTCGAGTCGGCGCTCGTGATCACCGAGAAGGTGCTGGAGAAGTTCAGCCCGGCCGAACGCGACGCGATCGAGCGGTACCAGAACGAACTGCTCGACCTCTTGCGTGCGGACGTTCTCGGGCAAACCCCATAGCTTTTCCGCAATTGCGGAAGTAATCTCGCCTCCATGCCGCAATTCCGGTTGTCCGAAGCCGCCGAGCTGCTCGGCGTCAGCGACGACACCGTCCGGCGCTGGGTGCGGGGCGGGCAGCTGGCCGCCACCACCGACGGCGCCGGCCGCAAGGTCGTCGACGGCGCGGAGCTCGCCGCCTTCGCGCGTGAGCAGGCCGCCCGTCCCAACGACCCCTCCGGTGTCGGGCGCTCCGCCCGCAACCGGTTCGTCGGCCTGGTCACCGACGTGGTCGTGGACAAGGTGATGGCCCAGGTCGAGCTGCAGTGCGGGCCGTTCCGCGTGGTGTCGCTGATGAGCGCCGAGGCGGTGCGGGAGCTGGACCTGAAGCCCGGATCGCTGGCGGTCGCGGTGGTGAAGGCGACCACCGTGGTCGTCGAGACTCCGGGAGGACAGAGTTGAAGAAGCTGGGCGCCCTCGTGGCCGCGGCCGTGCTGATGATCACCGGCTGCGGGTCGTCGTCGGGCGGGAGCGAGAGCCAGACGCTGACGGTGTTCGCCGCGGCCTCGCTCACCGAGTCGTTCACCGGGTTGAAGACGGCGTTCGAGTCGGCGCACCCGGGCACCGAGGTCAAGTTCAACTTCGCCGGCTCGTCCGCGCTGGTGCAGCAGCTGTCGAACGGCGCGCGGGCCGACGTGTTCGCCTCTGCCGACCAGACCAACATGGACAAGGCCGTGCAGGCCGGGGTGGTCGACGGCGCGCCGTCGGTGTTCGCGACGAACCGGCTGACCATCGCCGTCGCGCCGGGCAATCCGAAGGGCATCACGGGATTCGCCGACCTCGCGCGGGGCGGGCTGACCGTCATCGTCTGCACCCCGCAGGTGCCGTGCGGCTCCGCGGCGGAGAAGGTCGAGCGGAGCACCGGGGTGACGCTGCGGCCCGCCAGCGAGGAGCAGGACGTCAAGCAGGTCTTGAACAAGGTGCAGACCGGGGACGCGGACGCCGGCCTGGTCTACGTGACTGACGCGGCGAGCGCCGCGGGCAAGGTCGGCCGGGTCGACTTCCCGGAGGCGGCGCAGGCGGTCAACTCCTACCCGATCGCCGTCGTCAAGGACGCCCCGCAGGCCGGACTCGCGAAGCAGTGGGTCGAGTTCGTGCTGGGCGAGCAGGGCCGGGCCGAGCTGCAGAAGGCCGGTTTTGGCGCTCCGTAGGACCCGGCGGGTGCCGTGGGTTCTGTGGGTGCCCGCGGTGCTCGCCCTCGCGCTCGTCGTGCTGCCGGTGGTCGGCCTGCTCGTGCGGACCGACCTCCGTCGCCTGCCGGAGCTGATCGTCAGCGACGCCGCCCTCACCGCGCTGCGGTTGTCGCTGGAGACCGCGGCCGTGTCGACGGTGGCGTGCATCGTGCTCGGCGTGCCGCTGGCGGTCGTGCTCGCCCGCTCGACCGTCCGCGGGATTCGGGTGCTGCGCGCGGTCGTGCTGCTGCCGCTGGTCCTGCCGCCGGTCGTCGGCGGGCTCGCGCTGCTGTACCTGCTCGGCCGCAAGGGGTTCCTCGGCTACCTGCTGGGCGTGACGGCCGGGGTGCAGGTCCCGTTCACCACGGCGGCGGTGATCATCGCCCAGACCTTCGTCGCGATGCCGTTCCTGGTGGTGAGCCTGGAGGGCGCGCTGCGCAGCGGCGGCGACCGCTACGAGCAGATCGCCTCGACCCTGGGCGCCCGCCCGTGGACGGTGTTCCGGCGGGTCACGCTGCCGTTGCTGCTGCCCGCGCTCGGCTCGGGCGCGGTGCTCAGCTTCGCCCGCGCGCTGGGCGAGTTCGGCGCGACCATCACGTTCGCCGGCAGCTACGAAGGCGTGACGAGGACGTTGCCGCTGGAGGTCTACGTGCAGGCCGAGGCCGATGTGGACAGTGCGGTCGCGCTGGCGCTGCTGCTGATCGTCGTCGCGGTCGTGGTCATCGCGGTCGCCCGTCCGCGGGCGCTGGAGGGGACCGCCCGGTGAGCCTGCACGCCGAGATCGAGCTGACCCGCGGCACCTTCGCGTTGTCCGCGGAGTTCGACGTGCCCGCCGGGAGCGTGCTGGCGATCCTTGGCCCGAACGGCTCCGGCAAGTCGAGCATCCTGGGGTGCCTCGCCGGGCTGTTCCGCCCGGACCGGGCGGTGATCACCCTCGGCGGGCGGGAGTTGCACGACCTGCCCGCGCACGACCGGGCCGTCGGCCTGCTGTCGCAGGACGCGCTGCTCTTCCCGCACCTGTCCATTGTGGACAACGTGGCGTTCTCGCCGCGGTCCAAGGGAGCGGGGCGCGCCGAGTCGCGGGAGATCGCCCGGCGCTGGCTGGCCGAGGTGGACGCGGCCGAGTTCGCCGAGCGCAAGCCCGCGCAGCTCTCCGGTGGTCAGGCGCAGCGCGTCGCGGTCGCCAGGGCGCTGGCCGGGAACCCGGACCTGCTGCTGCTCGACGAGCCGCTGGCGGCGCTCGACGTCGACGCCGCTCCGGCCATCCGCGGCCTGCTGCGGCGGGTGCTCGCCGCCGACCCGCACCGCTCGACGGTGCTGGTCACCCACGATCCGCTGGACGCGCTGGCGCTGGCCGATCACGTCGTGGTGCTGGCCGCGGGCCGGGTGGTCGAACGCGGTCCGACGCGGGAAGTGCTGGCCGCGCCCCGAACGGCGTTCACCGCGCGGATCGCCGGGCTCAACCTGGTGCCCGGCACAGCGGTCGCCGAGGGGCTGCGGACCGCGGACGGCGGCCTGGTCGCCGGGATCCTGTCGCCGGACGCGGTCACCGGCGAACCGGCGGTCGCGGTGTTCGAGCCGAGCGCGGTGTCGGTCCACCCCGCCGAGGACGGGCACCCGGGCAGCCCGCGCAACACGATCGGGGCCGTCGTCGGCGCGCTCGAACCACACGGACCGGTGATCCGGGTCCGGGCCGCGGGCGAGGGCTGGGCGGACGGCCTGTCCGCCGATCTCACCCCGGCCGCGGTCGCTGACCTGCGCCTGGAGCCGGGTGTGCCGGTGCGGCTCGCGATCAAGGCCACCGCGGTGACGGTGCACCCGGCTAGTCTTCAGGCATGAGCCGTTGGACCTATCTGACCGACATGGACGGCGTGCTGGTGCACGAGGAGCACCTGGTGCCCGGCGCCGACGAGTTCCTCGCCGAGCTGCGGGCCAACGACACCCCGTTCCTGGTGCTGACCAACAACTCCATCTACACCCCGCGCGACCTGCGGGCCCGGCTGCTGCGCACCGGGCTGGACGTGCCCGAGGAACGCATCTGGACCTCCGCGCTGGCGACCGCGAAGTTCCTGCACAGCCAGCGGCCGGGCGGGTCGGCGTTCGTCATCGGCGAGGCCGGGCTGACCACGGCGCTGCACGAGGCCGGGTACGTGCTCACCGACCGCGACCCGGACTACGTGGTGCTCGGCGAGACCCGGACGTACAGCTTCACCGCGATCACCCGCGCCATCCGGCTCATCGAGGCCGGCGCGAAGTTCATCGCCACCAACCCGGACGCCACCGGGCCCAGCCTGGAGGGCAGCCTGCCCGCCACCGGGTCGATAGCGGCCCTCATCGAGCGGGCCACCGGGCGGCAGCCGTACTTCGTGGGCAAGCCGAACCCGCTGATGATGCGGTCGGCGCTGCGCAGCCTCGGCGCGCACTCCGAGGGCACGATCATGATCGGCGACCGGATGGACACCGACGTGCACTCGGGCATCGAGGCCGGGTTGCAGACGATCCTGGTGCTCACCGGCATCTCCACCAAGGAGTCGGCCGAGCGGTACCCGTACCGGCCGACGCTGGTGCTCGACTCGATCGCGGACCTGGTCGGCCGCACGCAGGACCCGTTCGGGGACGGGGCGGTGCTCACCTGACCTGCGGCAACCGCCTATCGTCGAGGGATGAGTGACCACCAGCGCACCTACGTCGTCGGCGACGTGCACGGGCACCGGGAACCGCTGGTGGCAGCGCTGCGCCGCGCCGGGCTGGTCGACGAGTCCGGCGACTGGTCCGGCGAGGACGCGCACCTGTGGTTCCTCGGCGACTTCGTCGACCGCGGCCCGGACGGGATCGGCGTGATCGACCTGGTGATGCGGCTGCACCGGCAGGCGGCCGAGGCAGGCGGGTCGACGCGGACGTTGCTGGGCAACCACGAGATCCTGCTGCTGGGCATGCACCGCTTCGGCGACACCGAGGTGCCGTCCGACTTCGGGCCGCGCAGCTTCGCCCGCAGCTGGGAGATCAACGGCGGGCAGCTGTCCGATCAGGACGCGCTGACCGACGAGCACGTCGAGTGGCTGACCAGCAGGCCGCTGATCGCGCACGCCGCCGGTCACCTGCTGATGCACTCGGACACCGTCGAATACCTCGACTGGGGCGACGACGCCGAGGACATCAACACCACCGTGCGCGAAATCCTGGTCGGCGACGACCTGGTGGAGTGGTGGGACGTGTGGCGCCGCATGACGACGCGCTACGCCTTCCGCGGCCCGCACGGCCCGGACATCGCCGACTACCTGCTGGAGCAGCTGGGCGGCGAGCGGATCGTGCACGGGCACAGCGTGATCGCCGACCAGCTCGGCATCCACCCCAGCCAGATCGAGGCGCCCTACCTGTACGCCGGCGGGAAGGTGCTGGGCATCGACGGCGGGCTGTTCGTCGGCGGGCCCTGCCTGGTGGTGCCGCTGCCCTGGAAGCCGGAGGACTGACCGGTGGGGGTGGAGCTGGAACTCCACGCCGGCCGTCCCGCACGCGACGGATCGTCGCTCCTGCGCGGATCCTACGAGCACGGCGAGGCGCTGGCCCGGGTGCTGGACGGTGTCGACACGGGCAGGTTGAGCTGGGTGGACCCGTACGGTGACACGATGTTCAACGAGCAGGTGGCGGAGGCTGCGATGCCGCAGGTTTCCGCGCTGCTGCGGGACTGCACCGACCCCGCGGCCCGCGCCGCGCTGACCGATCTCGCCGGGATGCTCGAAGCGTGCGCGGCCACGCCCGGCAGCTACCTGTGGTTCATGGGGGACTAACGCAGGTACGTGGTGCGGAGGCCGGTCAGGATGAGGCGCAGTCCGGCTTCGAAGGCGGCGTCGGTGTCCGGCGCGAAGATGTGGCCGACCATGCTCGCGGTGAGCGGGAACTGTTCGCGGTCGATGGATCGCTCCAGGCGGCCCGGTTCGTACGGGTTGTCTTCGCCGTAGGCGGTGCCCGTGCGGGCTTGTTCCTCGATCGTGAAGCCGATCGTGTAGTGCAGCAGCGCGGGGTAGCCCTCCGCCGCGTCCGCCGCCGAGAAACCCGCGTCCCGCAGTGTGCGCAGCGTGAGTTCGACCGTGCGGAACATCCCGGGGTGCGTGGTGTTCGTGCCGGCCAGGACGCGCGCCCCGTCGCGGTAGCGCAGCATCGTGCGCCGCAGGCGGCGGGCGCCGTCGGCCAGCCAGTCCTCCCAGGACACCCCGGCGCCTGGCGCTTCGAGCCCTCCGGTGGCTTCCAGGTACATCGTGGTGGCCATCGCGTCCAGTAGTTCCTGCTTGTTCTTCACGTGCCAGTACAGGGTCGGCGCCCGCACGCCGAGTTCCGTCGCGACCAGCCGCATCGTGAGCCCGTCGAGGCCGACGTCGGTGAGCAGTCGCAGCGCCGTCCGCGCGATGACCTCCGGATTGATCGCCATGGCTTGACACTCTAACATAGCTAGGGAACTCTCTAATCATGTTAGAGAACGTGGTGATCGCCGGCGGCGGGCCGACCGGTTTGATGCTCGCCTGTGAACTGCGGCTGGCCGGGGTCGACGTGACCGTGCTGGACCGCCTGCCCGGCCGCAGCGGCGAATCGCGCGCGGGCGGGTTGCACGCGCGCACCCTGGAGGTGCTGGACCAGCGGGGCGTCGCCGACCGGTTCCTCGCCGCCGGCCGTCCGATGCAGGTGGGCCACTTTTCGGGGCTGTGGCTGGACTTCAGCCGCCTGCCGACCCGGTACCCGTTCCTGCTGAACCTGTTGCAGGCCGACGTGGAGCGGCTGCTGGAGCAGTGGGCCGCCGAGCTGGGCGTGCGGGTGCGGTGGTCGTCCGAGGTGACCGGGTTCCGGCAGGACGCGACCGGCGTCGAGGTGGCGCTGGCGGACGGTGTCACCATCGAGGCGGCCTACCTGGTCGGCTGCGACGGCGGGCGCAGCGCCGTCCGCAAGCTCGCCGGCATCGGCTTCCCCGGCACGCCCGCGACCCTGACCGCGCTGCTCGGCGACGTCGAGCTGACCGACCCGCCCGGCGAGCCGGTCTTCATGCGCCGCACCGAGCACGGCGACTTCTCGGTGCTGGGCTTGCAGCCGGGCTGGTACCGGGTCATGACCACCCGCTACGACCGCGTGGCCGGCCGGGACGAGCCGGTCACGTTCGAGCAGTTGCGCGAGTCGCTGATCGAGATCGCGGGCACCGACTTCGGCATGCACAGCCCCCGCTGGATCTCCCGCTACGGCGACGCCGCGCGACAGGCCGAGCAGTACCGGCGCGGCCGCGTGCTGCTCGCCGGCGACGCGGCGCACATCCACTTCCCGGCGGGCGGGCAGGGCCTGAACACGGGTGTGCAGGACGCGGTCAACCTCGGCTGGAAGCTGGCCGCGGTCGTCCGCGGTCACGCGCCCGAGGCCCTGCTCGACACCTACCACGCGGAACGGCACCCCGTCGGCGAACGGCTCCTGCACAACACCCGCGCGCAGACCGCGTTGAGCCGGCCGGGTGCGCACGTCGACGCCCTGCGGGAGGTGTTCGCCGGCCAGATCGCGATCGAGGAGGTGAACTCCGCACTCGCCGGCATGATCACCGCGCTCGACGTCCGCTACCCGCTCGGCGACGGGGATCCCTTGCTGGGACTGCGGATGCCGGACCTCGACCTCGTCACCGAACACGGCGCGACCCGGCTGTTCACGCTGCTGCACGCGGGCCGGGCGGTGCTGCTGGACCTCGCAGGCGACCCGGAGCCGGCGGCCGCCGCGCGGGATTGGGACGACCGGCTCGACGTCGTCGTGGCCAAGGGCCCGTCCGGCTTCCCGCCGGCCGTCCTCATCCGCCCCGACGGCCACGTGGCGTGGACGGCCGCACCGGGTGTCGACGGACTTCGGGCCGCCTGCGCCAAGTGGCTGGGGCCCGTCACTGGTTGAGGTAGGCGAGGACCGCCCGCACCCTGCGGTGGGTGTCGTCGGACGGGGGCAGGTCCAATTTGGTCAGGATGTTGCCGATGTGCTTTTCCACCGAGGCCGGTGCGAGCACCAGTTCAGCGCAGATCGCCGAGTTCGACAGCCCCTGCGCGACCAGCCCGAGCACCTCGCGTTCGCGCGCCGTGAGCGCGGCGATGCCCTGGTCGCCGGTGTTGCGCGCGAACAACTGCCGCACCACCTCGGGGTCCATTGCGGTGCCGCCCGCGGCCACGCGCTCCAGCGCGTCGAGGAAGTCGTCGAGCGCCGTCACGCGGTCCTTGAGCAGGTAACCGACCGCGCCCTGGCCGTCGGCGATCAGCTCGGCGGCGTACACGCGCTCGACGTACTGGGACAGGATCAGGATCGGCGTCCGCGGCTCGCGCCCGCGGATGGACAGGGCCGCCCGCAGGCCTTCGTCCCGGAAGCCCGGCGGTAGCCGCACGTCCACGATGGACACGTCCGGTCGGTGCTCCGCCACCGCCGCTTCCAGTTCCGACGCCGTCGCGACGGCCGCGACGACGTCGTGGCCGGTGTCGGTCAGCATCCGCACCAGCCCGTCACGCAACAGCAGCAGGTCTTCGGCGATCACAACGCGCATGGCAACTCCGCTCGGACGGTGGTCGGCCCGCCTGCCGGGCTGGTGACCGACATCGTGCCGTCGAGCGCCTCGACCCGGCGGCGCAGGCCGTCGAGTCCGGCTCCGGTCTGGTCGGCGCCGCCCCGGCCGTCGTCGCGGACCGTGAGGGACAACGTGTCTCCGGTGCGGGAGATGCTGATGGTGCAGGCGTCCGCGCCGGCGTGCTTCACGACGTTCGCGAGCCCTTCCGCGGCGACGAAGTAGGCCGCCGATTCGACCGCGGGCGGGAGGTCGCCCAGCTCGTCCGCGCGGACCTCGACGGGCAGGGGCGCGTCGCCCGCGAGCGCGGCGAGTGCGGCCACCAGCCCGCGGTCGGTGAGGATCGGCGGGTGGATGCCGCGGACCAGACGGCGCAGTTCGGCCAGTGCCTCGTCGAGCTGCCGCCGAGCGTTGCGGAGGTCGTCCCCGGCCGGGCGGAGCTTGCGCTCGGCGAGCGCGAGGGTCATGCCGGCGGCGACGATGCGGGCCTGCGCGCCGTCGTGCAGATCGCGCTCGATCCGCTTCAGCTCGGCGGCTTGCGCGTCGACCACGCGGCGACGGGTGACGGCCAGCTCGCGGGCGCGGCGCGCGAGCCGTTGCCGGGGGCCGGCTTCCAGCAGCACCGCCGCGGCACGGGCCTGCAGGTTGGCCGCGGTGGTCACGAGCGGCCACACGACCGGCGCCAGCACCAACCCGATGCCGGTGAGCGCGAACCGGCCGCCGACGGTGTTGAACAGCCAGTCCACCACGGGCGGCAGGTACGGGTTGGGCACCGACCACAGCCACAGCGGCGCGAGGATCGTCGCGAGGTCGACGACCCCGGCGACCAGGCCGGCCAGCCCCGCGAGCCCGGCCGGGAACAAGGACAGCAACCACGCCAGGTCGCGCCAGGTGGCCGGCTCGCGGACCAGCGCGCGCCCCCGGCGCCACGGGTTCCCGCGCAACGGAGCCGGATACGGCGATTCGACGCGCCGCCCGAGCACCAGCGCCGCCCGCCACCGCTCGAACTCCGCGATCCGCCGGGTGCCCCAGGTGACCGCGAGGAACGCGGGCGGGGCGAGGTAGGTGAACGACAGCACGCCGCTGACCAGCGTGGTGACCAGGGCCCACGCGAAGGTCGCGGGCCCCAGCAGCAGGCTGGTCAGCAGGTGGGCCATCGCACGCGCCCCACGGCGGATCACGGTGATCAATCTAGCCGTCGGCACGGGCGGCGCCGGAGGGCAGCGACCGGGGGCGGATCACCACGCGGGCCGGGACGATCCCGGCGATCGCGCCGAGCAGGCCGACCCCGCCGAGCAGCGCCAGGTACCGCAGCGGCTCGGCGAACAGCCGCCACTGACCGTCCTGCGCGACGCTGAACGTGCCGACCACCGCACCGCTGAGCAAACCACCCAGCACCAGCGCGACCACCACGGTGATGAGCGTTTCGCGGTCGAGCATGCGGTGCAGTTGCCTCGGGGTGGCACCGGCCAGGCGCAGGTCGGCGAACTCCCGGCGGCGTGCCCCGGTCGCGATGGCGAAGGTGTTGACGACGGCGATCGCGGTGAAACCGAGCGAGATGGCCACCATCAGCTCCCACGCCGCCTGCTGGTTCTGGACGTCCGCCGCACCGGCCCGCGGATCCGTGACGGGCGCCGCCGGCCACCGGTGTTCGACCGCGGCGACGAGGCCGGGGGTGCCGCGCAGGTACAAGGAGGTGACGAGACCGCGTGGATCGTGCGCGGCGACGAGGTCGGCGGGCAGCACCAGGTCACCGAAGCCGCGCCAGTTCGCGTAGACGGCGACGACGGTCAGCTCGGTCCGCGTGCCGTCGGCGAGCCAGAACACCGGCCGGTCGCCGACGTGCCAGCCGCGCGCCTCCGCGAGCGGTTCGCTCACGGCGACCGTCCCGTCCCGCAGTGCCAGTTCCCCGTGCCGCACACCGAGATCGACGGCAGGCTCACCCGTGGTCCGCAAGCCCTGCGCGGCGTAGTCCTCGGGCTTGCCCTCCTGGTTGACGACGACCCGCGTCGCCAGCGTCGCGGCTGAGCCGGTGACCTCGGGCAGGGCCGCGACCTCGGTGGCGGTCCCGAGCGGCATGGCCGCGGCGACCCGGACCGTCGCCGGCGCCGTGCGCGCGGCCTGCTGGTCGCCGGTCACTTCGGTGAGGATGTCGCCGTTGAGCAGCATCGTGCCGTTGATCGCGAACATCAGCGTCAGCGGGATCGCGACGCCGACGACGCGCCTGCTGTCGGCGCGGGTCATCGCGCTCGCCAGCCTGCCGGTGGCGCCGGCGACCCCGGCCACCCTGGCCACCACCGCGGTGAGGGGACCGACGACGAGCGGCCCGAGCGCGGCGGCCGCGCACAGCAGCAGCGAGCAGGAGATGAACCCCATCCCCATGCCGAACGGGCCGCCGAGCGGCACCAGGCTCAGCACGGCCACGGCACCGGCGGTCAGGACGGTCGCGAGGACGATCCGTGGCGCCTTGCCGACCCGGCCTGCCGTCACGGTTTCCCGCAGCGCCTGCGTCGGAGCGATTCGCACCGCCCGACGGGCCGCGATCGCCGTGGCCAGCACCGTCACCGCGAGGCCCAGCACGACCGCGGCGATCAGCACGACCGCGTTGAGCGACACGGTGAACTGCGGTGGCACCGCGCCGAGGTCGCGGAACCGGGCGGCCACCAGCTCGGCCACCACGATCCCGCACGGCAGGCCGGGCACGGCCGCGGCCAGCGTCACCAGCGTGATTTCCAGCCTCAGCATCCGGCGCAGCTGCCGGGGCGTGGCGCCCGCGGCGCGCAGCAGGGCGAGTTCCCGCAGCCGCTGCTGGACAGCCAGCGACACCGTGCCGGTCAGCACGAACACCGCCGCGAAGCCGGTGATGCCGAGGACGAACCCGAAGATGGAGATCGCGCCGATGTAGTCGGGGACCGCGCCGGGGAGATCGGCGGTGACCCGGTCCGCTCCCGTGTGGACGGTGGCGGTGCCGCGGACCCGCTCGCCCAGCGCCGCCAGCGCGGTCCCGGTGTCCACGCCCGGCTCCAGGCGCACCGCGACCGCGGTCGGGCCGGGCAGCCCGGACAGCGCGGCGACCTGCTCGTCGGCGGCGAACACCGCCGCCTGTCCCGGCACGTCCCCGTCGACCACGCCGGCCACCAGCAGGTCGTGCACGCCGGTGCGGGTGGTCAGCCGCACGGACTGGCCGACGGGCACCCCGAACGCGGCCTGCAGCACCACTTCGCCCGGACGCGGCGCGGAACCTTCCCGCAGTGGGTAGGGCGTCAGCGCGGCCGAGGACCAGCCGTGCGCGACGCTCGCCGCGTCCGGCGCCCGCACCGGCTCGCCGCCGAGGTCGAGCGCCACCGGGAACGCGTAGTCCGCGACGGCGGCGGCCACCCCGGGCACCGTCGCCAACTCCCCGGTCAGCCCGGCCGGTAGCGGTTCGGCACCGGTGAGCCGTTCCTCCTTTGTCTTGGTCTTGACCTTGTCGCCCTTGTCGGTGGCGGTGGTCAGCACGACCGACCGGTCACCCGCGACCATCGCGTCCGCGGCGGCGAACCGGTTCCCGCCGGGTCCCTGGGTCAGTACCGACCACAGCAGCAGCCCGCTGCCGGCGATCAGCGCGATCGCCAGGAACGCGGTGAGGAACGTGCCCACGAACGACCCGAGCCGGTGCCGCACGCCGGCCGCGGCGAGTTTGCGCATCATCGGGTCAGCTCCATCATCCGCGCCGACACCTGCTCGGCGGACGGCGCGGCCAGCTCGCCTGCGACCCGGCCGTCGGCGAGGAACACCGCGCGGTCGGCCCACGCGGCCGCGGCCGGGTCGTGCGTCACCATCACGATCGTCGCGCCCAGCTCGTCGACGAACCGGCGCAGCAGGCCCAGCACCTCGCGCCCGGTGGACAGGTCCAGCGCACCCGTCGGCTCGTCCCCGAAGATCACCTCCGGCCTGCCGGCCAGCGCGCGGGCGAGCGCGACCCGCTGCTGCTGCCCGCCCGACAGCTGACCCGGCCGCGCCTTCTCCCGCCCGGCCAGGCCCACCCGGGTCAGCAGTTCCCGTGCCCACTCGCGGTCCGGCCGGACGCCGGCGAGCCGCTGCGGCAGCAACACGTTGTCCCACACCGAAAGCGAGTCGACGAGGTTGAACGACTGGAACACGAACCCGACGTGGGCGCGCCGGACCGCGGTCAGCTTCGGCTCACGCAGGGTCGCGACGTCACGTCCGGCCAGCACGACCCGGCCCGACGTCGGCCGGTCCAGGCCCGCCGCGCAGTGCAGCAGCGTCGACTTGCCCGACCCGGAGGGCCCCATCACCGCCGTGAACGTCCCGCGGGTGAACCCCGCGGTGACGCCGTCGAGCGCCCGCACCCCACCGGGATGCACCTTCGTCACCTCGAGCAGCTCGACCACTTCCCGCGGCGGAGCGTCCATCGAATTCCGTACCAGCACCATGGGAAAGATCCTGGTCGCGGGCGGGTCCGGGCCCCACCGGGCGGGCAATGATCTCCCGGGTAGGGCTGGCCCTACCCCGCGGCCGCGATCAGGGCCGGTGGTTCGCCTCCGTGCCACGGTCGACCGGCACGTCACTGGTCGAGTCGCGGCGCAGCATCGCCAGCGCGATGCCCAGACCCGCCAGCGTGACGGCGGCCGCGGCCGGGTAGAGCGCTTCCGCGCCGGCGCCGGTCAGCAGCTGTCCGCCCAGCCACCCGCCGAACGCGGCGGCGAGCTGGAAGCCGGAGGCGTTGACCGCGATGGCGAGCGTCGGCGCGGCTCCCGCGGCGGTGAGCACGCGCGTCTGCATGCCGGGGATGATCGCGAACGCCAGCGCGCCGAGCACGAACGTCAGGATCGCCGCTGCCACGCGGTTGTCGCCGGCGATCCAGAACAGCAGCAACGTGACGGCGAGGGCGGCGAGCATCCAGGCGAGCGACGGCATCAGCGCGCGGTCGGCGAGCCGTCCGCCGAGCAGGTTCCCGAGCACCGCCCCGGCTCCGTACACGAGCAGCAGTACCGGCACGGCGTCCGCGCCGAAGCCGCTCACGTCGGTCAGCAGTGTCGCGATGTAGGTGAAAACCGTGACGGCGCCGAGGTTTCCCACCGCGGTCAGGAGGATGCCGAGCTGCACCTCGCGGTCGGTGAGGACCCGCAGTTCCCCGGCGGCCGACGCGCCGGCCGCCGGGAACGCCGGGACGGAACGCAGCACCAGCATGAGCGCGAGGAGCGTGATCGCCGCGACCGCGACGAAGGTGGACCGCCAGCCGAAGTGGTGCCCCACGAACGTGCCCAGTGGTGTGCCCAGGACGATCCCGAGGTTCATCCCCAGCGCGACCTTCGCGATCATGCTCGGCTGCCGGCCCGGCGCGGCCATCGCCGCCGTGGTGGCGATCGCGACCGCGAAGAACGTGGCGACGACCAGGCCCGCGACGAACCTCGCCAGCAGCAGGACGGCGTACCCCGGCGCGAGGGCCGATCCCAGGTTCCCCAGCACGGACACCACGACGAGGCCGGTGATCAGCGGTTTCCGGCCGACGCGCGCGGTGAGGGCGGTGAGGACCGGGCCGCCCACGATCATCCCCGCGGCGTAGGCGCTGACCAGCAGACCGGCCGACGGGACGGACACGGACAGGCCGGCTGCGACGTCCGGCACGAGACCGGCGATCACGAACTCGCCGGTGGTGAGCCCGAAGACGACGAGCATCAGCGAGAAGACGGGCAACGGCACCACGACCCCCAAGTGATTCGAACTGTAATAATGCTAGTCAGAACTATCACAGTTCGGAACACCGTCGCTAGACTCGGGATCATGGTGGACGCCGGGATCGACCGCGACGTGTGCAAGCTCGTGCACGAGTTCGCGCGACGGCTGGACGTGCACGTGCGGCGGGTCGGCGAGGAGGTCGGCCTGACCCCGACGCAGGTCGTCGCCCTGCGCGAGTTGTCGGAGCCGATCACGGCGCGGGAGCTGGCGAGCCGGATGTCGTGCGAGGCCTCGAACGCGACGTTCGTCGTCGACCGGCTCGAGGAGCAGGGCCTGGTTCAGCGCAGGCCGCACCCGACCGACCGGCGGGCCAAGGAGATCGTGCTGACGGCCGCCGGGCGTGACGCGCGGGCGGGCGTGCTCGACCGCCTCGACCGCGCTTCGCCGCTGGTCTCACTCGGCCGGGAGCAGCAGGAGCAGCTGGTCGAGTTGCTGCGCGAGCTCGTCGGGCCTCAGGGGCGGTAGTACGCCTCGGTGCCGCGGTCGACCGGCACGATCGCCTTGCCAAGGGGCATCAGCGAAACCGGGATCAGTTTGAAGTTCGCCAGCCCGAGCGGGATCCCGATGATCGTGACGCACAGGGCGATCCCGGTGAGGACGTGTCCGATCGCGAGCCAGATGCCCGCGAAGATGATCCAGATGACGTTGCCGATCAGCGACCCGACACCGGCGCCGCGGCGGTCGACGATCGTGCGGCCGAACGGCCACAGCGCGTAGTTCGCGATGCGGAACGACGCGATGCCGAACGGGATCGTGATGATCAGGATGCAGCAGACGATCCCCGCCACCACGTACGCGAGGGCCATCCAGAAGCCGGCGAAGACCAGCCAGATCAGGTTCAGGATGATGCGCATCAGGCGTGCAGCTCCCCACTGACTACGGTGACGGCCTGTCCGGACAGCGTCACCCGATCCCCGTTCACCAGGACCCGGACGATCCCGCCGCGTTCCGACGCCTGCTCGCCGACGAGCTTGACCCGCCCCAGTTTCTCCGCCCAGAACGGCGCCAGCAGGCAGTGCGCCGATCCGGTCACCGGGTCCTCCGGCACGCCGACGGCGGGCCCGAAGACGCGGCTGACGAAGTCCACGTCGTCCCGGTCGCCGGGCGCGGTGACGATCACGCAGCGGGCGTCCCACCCCGCGATGACGTCGAGGTCCGGCTTCAGCTCACGGACCTGGGCGGCGTCGGTGGCCTCGACCAGGATGTCCCACTTGCCGCGGGCGACGCCCGCGATCGTCACGCCCGGCAACGCGTCCAGGACGTCGTCGTCGGCGGCGCGTGGCGGGTCGTTCGGGAAGTCCATGCTGACCCACCCGTCGGCGGCGCGGGTGCGCAGCTCGCCGCTGCGGGTGGTGAACACCTGCTCGCCGCCGAGGACGTGCCCGGCGGCGAGGGTGGCGTGCCCGCACAGGTCGACCTCGACCGTCGGCGTGAACCAGCGCAGCGGCTTCGGGCCGTCGCAGGTGACGTCGACGAACGCCGTCTCCGAGTGCCGCAGCTCAGCGGCCACCGACTGCATCCACGCCGGGTCGGCAGGCTCGTCGAGCAGCACCACTCCGGCGGGGTTGCCCGCGAACGGGGTGCCGGTGAACGAGTCGACGATCGAGAGCCGCATGCCACCCACTCTAGGGGGTGTCCGGGATGAGCCGGGATTTCTAAACTCGGTCACAGTCAGTGTCGACAGCGTCCGAGGAGGCGTCATGCCAGCCGTGCCGAGTTATGCGTCGGGTATCTCCGAGGTGCCCTTGCTGGGTGACACGATCGGTGACAACTTCGACCGGACCGTGGCCGCGTTCGGCGACCGGGACGCGCTGGTGGAGTACGCGTCGGGCCGCCGGTGGACCTACCGCGAGCTGGCCGCCGAGGTCGACGCGCTGGCCGCCGGCCTGGCTGGGCGCGGCATCGGCAAGGGCGACCGGGTGGGGATCTGGTCGCCGAACTGTGCCGAGTGGACGTTCCTGCAGTACGCGACGGCGAAGATCGGCGTGGTGCTGGTCAACATCAACCCCGCCTACCGGTCGCACGAGCTGGAGTTCGTGCTGAACCAGGCCGGGGTGAAGATGCTGGTCGCGGCCCGCACGTTCAAGACGTCCGACTACGCGGCGATGATCGAGGAGGTCCGGCCGCGGTGCGCCGCGCTGGAGCAGGTGGTGCTGCTGGGCTCGGACGAGTGGTCGGAGTTGATGGAGTCCGGGCGGGGCAAGGCGTTGCCGGAGGTCGGCCTGTCCGCCGACGACCCGATCAACATCCAGTACACCTCCGGCACGACGGGCTTTCCGAAGGGCGCGACCCTGTCGCACCACAACATCCTCAACAACGGCTTCTTCGTCGGCGAGCTGTGCCACTACACCGAGGCGGACCGGGTGTGCATCCCGGTGCCGTTCTACCACTGCTTCGGGATGGTGATGGGCAACCTCGCGGCCACCACCCACGGGGCGTGCATGGTGATCCCGGCGCCGTCGTTCGAGCCGAAGGCCACGCTGCAGGCAGTGGAGGCGGAGCGGTGCACGTCCTTGTACGGGGTGCCCACGATGTTCATCGCAGAGCTGGCCGAACCCGGCTTCGAGGACTACGACCTGAGCAGCCTGCGAACCGGCATCATGGCGGGCTCGCCCTGCCCGGTCGAGGTGATGAAGCAGGTCATCGAGCGGATGGGCATGGCAGAGGTGTCCATTTGCTATGGCATGACGGAAACTTCGCCGGTGTCGACGCAGACCCGGTCGGACGACTCGATCGAGCGGCGGGTGTCGACCGTCGGACGGGTCGGGCCGCACCTGGAGGTCAAGATCGTCGACCCGGAGACCGGGCTGACGGTGCCGCGCGGCGAGCCGGGCGAGCTGTGCACCCGGGGCTACTCGGTCATGCTCGGGTACTGGGACCAGCCGGACAAGACGGCCGAGGTGATCGACAAGGCGAGGTGGATGCACACCGGCGACCTCGGCGTGATGGACGACGAGGGCTACATCCAGATCACCGGGCGCATCAAGGACATGGTCATCCGCGGCGGCGAGAACATCTACCCCCGGGAGATCGAGGAATTCCTCTACACGCACCCGGATGTGCTGGACGCCCAGGTGATCGGCGTGCCGGACCAGCGCTACGGCGAAGAGCTGATGGCGTGGATCCGGATGCGCGAAGGAGCCCAGCCGCTGACGGCGGAGTCGCTGCGGGAGTTCTGCACGGGGAAGCTGGCGCACTACAAGATCCCGAAGTACGTGCACATCGTGGACGAATTCCCGATGACCGTGACCGGCAAGGTCAGGAAGGTCGAAATGCGAGAGAAGGCACTGAAGATCCTCGACCTGGACTAACGAACAAAACCGCCACCCGGCAACGCAAAGCAGCCGACTACCCCAACCAGACCTCCCCCGCCCCCGATCCACAGCCTGCTTTTAGTCGCCGATCAGGCGTGTCAAGGTACTCTTTCCCGCCTTGACACGGCTGCTCGGCGACTGAAACACAATCAGGCATCGGGGGCGGGGGTGGTCGTAAGGTGACCGTTCGAGCGCCGTGAGGCGCTGTTTCCGCGCGCAGGCGCGGGTTTAAAGATCAAAAGAGTCCTCGCCGGACGGGCAGGCTC
>NZ_JBEXTX010000086.1:30266-35139 GCF_040614175.1 Amycolatopsis sp. NPDC006131 | reverse complement strand
CCTCGCGCGCGGGCCGTTCGCAGACGCCGCTAGTGGTCGAGGCGGATCACGCCGTAGGCGAAGCCCTTGCGCCGGTAGACGACGCTGGGGACGCCGGCCTCGACGTCGTTGAAGAGGTAGAAGTCGTGTCCGACCAGCTCCATCTCGGAGAGGGCCTGGTCGATGGTCATGGGTTTGGCGGAGTGGTGCTTCTCCCGGACGATCCGGCCGGGGAGGTGTTCGGCGGCTTCGTCGTCCCATCGCTGCTGGGTGGGCAGCTCGATGTCCTCCGGGAGTGCCGTGCCGACCTCTTCGGCCACGGGCGCCGGCGCCTCGAGCACTGCGGTCGACGCGCGGCCGGTGGCCGGCGTCGCTCCCGCGGCGACGGCGCTCGACGTCGCTTCGGCGACGGATTCCGGACAGCGGCGCCCGTAGTGGACGCGCCGGCGGTCGTGCATCTTGCGAAGGCGGTTCTCGAGCTTGTTGAGAGCGGTGTCGAGGGCGGCGTAGAAGTCCCCGGCGGTGGCCTCGGCCCGGACGACCGGGCCCTTGCCCCGGCCGGTGATCTCCACCCGCTGGCAGTTCTTCAGCTGCCTGCGGTTGGGCTCGTGGAAGAGCTCGACCTCGTAGCGGAAGACCTTCTTGTCGTAGCGCTCCAGGCGCTCGAGCTTGTCACCGACGTGTGTGCGGTAGTGATCCGGCACCTCGACGTTACGGCCTTTGACGACGATTTCCATACACGACCTCCCTCATTGCGGAATGAGTTCGAGAGCTCTCCTGATGGATCGGCGCCGACGCCGCTCCCGCCCGACCGGTCTGATGGCAGAACCGGGGGTCAATCTTCCGTCGGCGCCAGGGTCATCGGCTGTTCACCTCCCTGCCGGCGGGACTTGCTATAGCGCAGCACGCTAGCGCGGTAACGCGGATCACAAAACCCCCCGAGCCGGGGGATGTCACGGATCGGGAACCGGTGACGGTCCGCGTCTGAACCCGTCCAGGCGCGTTGACCTGCTGCTCCGTTCGGAGCAGGACGCGAGACCGGTTTTCACCTTGACATTGCGCCGTTTTCCGGCGTCCAGCCCCGTGGGTGACGGAACCACGCTCCGGCCGCAGCACTCCCCTGGACGCTTGCGGGTGAGCCGCTCCGCCGTTCCAGGGCCTCATGTCCCGACAACGGCCGGGGGCCGTCTCGCGTTCCCGGCGAAGTGCGCCCGGGTGGGTGACAGACGCGGAATTCCTTGTCACACAAAGAAGAAACTTGAACGCCGATCAGTTGCGGTTGGACGGAGCACCGGGTCTGCGCGCCGCCGGGAGTCGCCTCGCCGACCGGCTCCGGTTGGTCCATTTGATCTAATCACCGGCCGCCCGGGGCTGCGGCGTCCGAAACTGTCGGTGCCCGTCCGCACACTCTCCGCATGAACATCGCACTGGATCTGCTCCTACCCGCCCTGTGCGCCGCCTGCGGGGTCGCCGGCGCCGCCTGCTGCGCGGCCTGCCTGCTCGAACTCGCGCGCCCGCACCCGGCTCCGCGCGGCTCGGCCGGGGTGCCGGTCTACGCGCTGGCGGCCTACGAGGGCACCGCACGGCGTCTCGTGCTGGCCTACAAGGAACGCGGCCGCCGGGACCTGGCCGATCCGCTGGGGCGGGCGCTGGCCGCGGCGGTGCCCCACCTCCCCGAGGCTAGGGCGGCCCCGGACGGGACGTGGTGGCTGGTCCCGGCCCCGTCGCGCCGGTCGGCGTCGCGGCGGCGGGGTGGCGCGCACCTGCTCCGCCTGGCCCGGCGGTGCGCCGTGCACCTGGCCCGCGCAGGGCAGGCGGCCGCCGTCGCCCCGGCACTGTGGTTGTCTTCGCGAGCCCGCGACGCGGTGGGGCTCGACCGCGACCAGCGCGCGGAGAACCTCGCCGGCCGCCTGCGGCTCGACCCGCGGGGCCACCCACCGCCCGGCGTGCCGGTCGTCCTGCTGGACGACGTGACCACCACGGGCGCGACGATCGCCGCCTGCACTCGCACACTCGCCGCCGGAGGCTGGGAAGTGAGCACGGCACTGGTGCTGACCGCCGCCGGCTGACCCGGCGCCCCCGGGGTCGCTGTCGCGCACCCGTAGAGCGGCCGGGGTAAGAACGGCGAGGCGCCGCCACCCGGTCGCCCTGACGACCGCCGGGGCGCCTCGGCACCCCCACCGCCCGGTCGTCCTCACGGCCACCGGGCGCCCCGGAACCATCCGCCACCGGATCCCCCGGGACCCTCCACCACCGCGGCTCGCTGCCGCGCGTCCACGGATCCGCCGGCGTAGAGGGGCGAGCCGTCACCGCCCGGTCGTCCTAACGGCCGCCGGGTGCCCGCGGCCCTCCGCCGCCACGGCTCGCTGCCGCGCGCCCACAGGCCCCCGGGTAGAACGGCCAGCCCTCGCCGCCCGGCCACCCCCGGCACCCTCCACCGCCGCGGCTCGCTACCGCGCGCCCACGGATTCGCCGGGGGTAGAACGGCGAGCCGTCACCGCCCGGTCGTCCTAACGGCCACCAGGTGCCCCGGAACCATCCGCCGCCACGGCTCGCTGCCGCACGCCCACGGACCCCCGAGGTAAAACGGCCAGTCCTCGCCGCCCGGCCACCCCCGGCACCACCGGACGCCCCGGCACCCTCCACCACCGGAGCTCGCTGTCGCGCGCTCGAAGATCAGCCCGGGTAGAACGGCGACGCATTGCCGCCGAAGCTGTGCGGGTGCGGGCGCCACACTTCGCCGACGTCGGAGGCCGTCCACAGGCCACCGTCGTCCGCGACGACTATCGACCGGCCGGGTGCGGCGGTGATGGCGTGGACCGGGAGCGTCAGGTTCGAGATGTTGAACGGGTCCAGCCGGAGCCCGTCGATCGGGATCTTGACCACCGGCTGCGACGGCATGGTCGTGGCGGCGACCAGGGCGTCCTGGCTGAGCCAGTCGACGTCCACGACCCCGCCCAGGGTGCCGCCCTGCAGGATCCGCGGCGCCCGCAGCGTCACCGAGTCCTGGGTGCGCACCACCGACGCCACGAGCAACTGCCCGCCCGCGACCACCGCGGCCCGCGCGCCGTCGCGGGACAACCGCAGCACACTGATCGGACCGACCTGGAGGATCTCATCGGCGTTCACCACCTGCGGCACCCAGCTGCCGTCCGGCGTTCGCAGCGCGCGGACCACCGTCTGCCCGTCCACGACGGTCCACACCTCACCGGAACCGTCCGCGGTGGCCGTGGGCCGCCAGGTCGGCCGGGTCATCGTCGCGCCCGCGAGGTCGACGGCGGCCGCGTCCTTGCCGAACTGACCGACCCGTAGCCGCTGCCGTCCGTCGGCGTACTCGACGATCGCCAGCTGACGCCCGTCGATCGACTGGGCCGCGCTGGCCACCTGGTAACCGCTGCCCTGGCCGGCCGGGCCGGAGATCAGCGAACCGTCGCCGAGCGAGCGCACCCGCCCGTTCACGGTCACCAGCCCGGGCTGGTCCGCGCTCGGCGAGGCCAGCGCAGTGTAGGACGGCAGATCGCTCGGCACCCAGTCCTCGTGCCCGTCCACCAGCGGGGCGCCGTCGGACAACAGCCGCACCCGGTTCGTGGTCACCGACTGCAGCGACAGCACGATCTGCGCGGCGATCAGCCGCCGCACGTCCGCGGTCTGATCGGCCACGCCGGTCAGCGGGACGACGAGCGCACCGTCCGGCGCGGTCGTCACGTTGCCCTCGGTGTTCGCATCCTCGGGAAGGAGGTTCCGCACCGCGCCGACCAGGCTCGTCGACGGCCCGGCCAGCAGCAGCCCGACCACGCGCCCGGCGAGGCCGGTCTGCGGTTTGCCCGCCACGTACCGCAGGTCGGGCACCACGGTGTTGGAGTCCTGCGCGAAGAAGAAAGCCTGCACCCGCACGTAGTTCGCGGTGAAGTCGCTGTAGGGCATCACGAGGTTCGGCGGCGGGTTCGTGATCCGCCACTGCCCGTCGGACTGGCGCCGCACCAGCAGCTTCAGCTCGACCGGCGTGCGCAGCGAGATGAACGCGCCGTCCTCACGCAGCGTGCCGAGGCCGGTGCCGCGCAGCACGACGTTGACCTCGTTCGGGTTCGCCGTCGTGTCCGCGCCGGTGGCCGGGACGGTCGCGAACACGTCGTCGATGATCGTGATGACCTTGCCGGGCGCCCACGCCTTGGCCGCGCCCTCGTCGAGGTACATGCGCGCGGCGGCGTTGTTGCTGATCGGCTGGGCGCTCGCGCGGACGAAGTCGCGGACGACGGTCAGCGCGTCCAGGTCCTTCGCCGGCTGCGGCACGTCCGGGTTGACCGGCTGCCCCAGCTCCTGCTGCGGCACGGCGACGGGCTGCGATTCCTCGGGCACGTTCGCGCACCCCGCGGCGAGCACGAGGCAGGCGAACAAGGCGAACAGCCGCGGCAGGACCCTCACACGCCCTCCCGCACGGACAGCCGCGCCCATCCCGCCAGCGGGAGCCGCGATTCGGGCAGAACCGCGCTCAACGAGCGACCGGCACCGAGAACAGCTCCACCGAAGGAGGGACACACCCCGGGAACGGATGCGCTCAAGGAGCGCCCCTCCCCAGACAGAACTGCGCTCGAGGAGCGGCGCGCCCCGGAAACAGCGGCACTCAAGGAACGGCCCGACCAGGGAGAAGCTGCCCCCATAGACCGACGCGCCTCAACACCAGCTGCACTCCAGGAAGGAGCCGCCACAGGAAGAACTGCGCCTAGGGATCGAAGCGCCCCGGGCAGGGCCGTGGCCAAGGACCGACCCGTCCCGGGCAGGGCCGCGCCCAAAGAGCGGCCGCCGCGCGCCTGGCCGGCACGCAGCCGAACCGCAGCACTCACGGAGCCACCGCCACGCCCCTGGCCGGAACGCAACCGAACCGCAGCGCTCACGG
>NZ_JBEXTX010000086.1:0-30167 GCF_040614175.1 Amycolatopsis sp. NPDC006131 | reverse complement strand
GAGCCACCGCCACGCCCCTGGCCGGCACGCAGCCGAACCGCAGCGCTCACGGAGCCACCGCCACGCCCCTGGCCGGCACACAGCCGAACCGCAGCGCTCACGGAGCCACCGCCACGCCCCTGGCCGGCACACAGCCGAACCGCAGCACTCACGGAGCCACCGCCCCGCGGCCGGCCGGAACGCAGCGGACCAGCAGCACTCACGGGGCCAACGCCGTGCACCACCCGGCATCGCGGGCTGGGGCGCTTGAGCGGCGTCGCGTGCGGCTCACTCATGCGTCCTCCTTGCGCATCTCGCCGATCGTGATCGTGTACTCGGTCGGCAGGCCGATCTGCAGGTGCCCGTTGGTCGCCGGGGCGTCGTCCGGGACCAGGGGTAGCGGGCTCTCCTCGAAAGGCTCGTCCTGCTTGCGTGGCAGCGTCAGCCGGAAGCACGCGCCCTGCCCAGGCGCGCCCCACGCCTCCAGCTGGCCGCCGTGCAGGCGGGCGTCCTCGTGGCTGATCGCCAGCCCCAGGCCGGTGCCGCCGGTGCGGCGGTTGCGGGACGGGTCCGCGCGCCAGAACCGGTTGAACACCAGGTCGGCCTCCCCGGGCCGCAGGCCGACGCCGTGGTCCCGCACCGTGATCGCGACCGCGTGCTCGTTCGCCGCCAGCGTGAGCCGCACCGGGTTGCCCTCGCTGTGGTCGACCGCGTTGGCCAGCAGGTTGCGCAGGATCCGCTCGACGCGGCGTGCGTCGATCTCGGCGAGCGTCTCCTCCTCGGGCAGCTCCAGCTCGATCTCGGTCTCCGCGTTGCCCGCGATCACCCGCACCTGCTCCACCGCGCGCCGCGCGATCGAAGACACGTCGATGAACTCCGCGGCCAGCTCCTCGACACCGGCGTCCAGCCTGCTGATCTCCAGCAGGTCGCCGAGCAGGGCCTCAAACCGGTCCAGCTCGTCGACCAGCAACTCGGTGGAGCGGGCCAGCCCGGCGGGGAACTGCTCGCGCGAGGCGTGCAGCACGTCCGCCGCCATCCGCACCGTCGTCAACGGGGTGCGCAGCTCGTGTGAAACGTCCGAGGTGAACCGGCGCTGCAGCGTGCCGAACTCCTCCAGCTGCCGGATCTGGTGCTGAATGCTCGCGGCCATCTCGTTGTAGGACACGGCGAGCTTCGACAGGTCGTCCTCGCCCGTCACCGGCAGGCGTTCGTCCAGCTCACCGCCCGCGAACCGGGCGGCGGCCGCCGCGGCCTGCCGGACCGGGCGCACGACCTGCCGGGTGACCAGGTTCGCAATGCCGGCCAGCAGCACGAGCAGCACGAGACCACCGACCAGCAGTGTGTTCTGCACGGTCTGGACGGTGTTCTGCTCCGCGGTCATCGGGAACAGCAGGTACAGCTGGATCGGGCGGCCGGTGCTGGTGACCGGCGCGCCGACGATCAGGTGCGTGGTTCGGGTGCCGTCCGCGTCGGTGTCGGTGTTGATCTGCCAGGCGACCTGGTTGTTCTCGACGAACCGCTGCAGGCCGTCCGGCACCTTCGTGATCGGGCCGGCCGAGTCGGTCGAGTCCTCCCCGCCCGCGGTCAGCACCGGCTCGAACGCGCCCGCCGCCGACGCCGCCGTGCCCTGGTCCTCCGACGAGCTGCTGGTGATCTTCTTCAGCGCGTTCTGCAGCCGGTCGGCCAGCGCGTCCTGGTCGCTGATGCCGACCAGCTCGTTCTCCGCCGTGCGCACGACCTGCAGGGTCTGCGCGACGGCGGCCTGCCGCTTGGTGTCGGTAAGGCGCTGCGTGATCTGGTTCTGCAGCACCATGCCCAGCACGAGACCGACCGCCGACGACAGGGCGAGCGTTGACACGGTCACCTTGAACTGCAGCGACCGCCGCCACAGCACGCCGAACGCGACCGCGCGGCCACGGGCGTAGGCGCCCGCGCGGGGGGCCAGTCGCAGCACCGCGCGGACGAAGGCCAGGACTCTTCGCTTCATGTGTCTGTTACGGCGGGCCCGCCTTGTAGCCGACGCCGCGCACGGTCAGGACGACCTCGGGGTGCTCGGGGTCCTTCTCGACCTTCGAGCGCAGCCGCTGCACGTGCACGTTGACCAGGCGGGTGTCGGCCGCGTGCCGGTAGCCCCAGACCTGCTCGAGCAGGACCTCGCGGGTGAACACCTGGCGGGGCTTGCGGGCCAGCGCGACCAGCAGGTCGAACTCCAGCGGGGTGAGCGGGATGGCCTTGCCCTCCCGGGTCACCTCGTGACCGGGCACGTCGATGGTCAGGTCACCGATCGTGAGCGTCTCGGCCGGCTCGGCCTCGGTGCGCCGCAGGCGGGCGCGCACACGCGCGACCAGCTCCTTCGGCTTGAACGGCTTGACCACGTAGTCGTCGGCGCCGGACTCCAGGCCCAGCACGATGTCGACCGTGTCGCTCTTCGCGGTGAGCATGACGATCGGCACGCCCGACTCGGCCCGGATCGCCTTGCAGACGTCGATGCCGTTCATGCCGGGGAGCATCAGGTCGAGCAGCACGAGATCGGGCTTCAGCTCCCGCAGGGCGGGCAGCGCCCGGGAGCCGTCCGCCACCACCGCGGTGTCGAACCCCTCGCCGCGCAGCACGATGGTGAGCATCTCCGCGAGAGCGGGGTCGTCGTCGACGACCAACACACGTGCCTTCATGACCACATATTCGCACTACGGAGACCGTTCGTGACGTCCGACCCTGCGAACACGTCAAGAACTGAGCACACCGGTTAGCCCGGATGGACCAGCCGGGTGACGAGGGCGGCGTGGTCGACCCCCGCCGCGCCGTCGACGACGTGCCATCCGGACAACCAGGACGCGGCGGCGAGCTCGTCGTAGACGGCCGCGCAGCGGGACTGGAGGTCGTCGTCGGACTCGAACGCGTCCTTGGCCCGGCCGGCATCGGTCGAGGCCCGCTGCTCGGCCCGCTCGGCGGCGACGGCGGGCGGGACGCGCAGCAGGATCTGCGCGTCCGGCAGCGGCAGGCCGAAGCGGTCGATCTCGATCTCGCGGACCCAGCGGACGAACTCGCCGTCGGCGTGCTGCCGCAGGCGGGCCGCGCCGTAGGCGGCGTTGGAGGCGACGTACCGGTCGAGCAGCACGACGTCGTGGGTGTCGAGGCCGGCGCGGATCTCGGGAGCGGCCTCACGGCGGTCGAGGGCGTAGAGCAGGCCCATGCCGTAGACGGAGTCGGTGAGGTCGCCGTGGCGGCGGTGCAGGCCCTCGTGGATGAGGTCGGCGTGCACGCTGCGGCCGTAGCGGGGGAAGGCGAGCGTGGTGACCGTGCGGCCCTGGTCGTGCAGCGCCTTGGTGAGACCGTCGGTCAGGGTGCGCTTGCCCGCACCGTCGAGCCCCTCGATGACCACCAGCTTGCCCACGGGCCCAGGCTATCCGGCGGCGGTCAGCGCACTTCGAGGCCGTGCGCCTTGGCGGCGTCGGCCTGCCGCTGGTCGCGGGTGACCATCACGACCTGTTCCCCATCGGTCAGGCCAGCCGTGTCGTGCAGCGCGACGGCCAGGTGGATCGCGTCGAGCGTGCGGAGCGAGTGGTGGTCGGACACCAGCCGGTACGCCGCCGGCATGATCACCTGGGGCACGAGCGGCACGAGGCTCAACGCGCCGTCACCACCGGCTTCGGCGTCGAAGCGCGCGAGCGCGAGCTTGGCGTCGCGGATCCGGCCGTTGTTCCACGCGGTCGCCATCGCACTGGCGAACTCGACCCTGGTCAGCTCGCTCGTGAGCACCAGGTCTTCGTTGTCGAGGAGCAACTCGATCATCTGCTCGTGCTCCGGCTCGTCGGGGAGGAACGCCCGGACCACCGCGCTCGTGTCGGCGTAGAGGACCGTCACCACTCGCCCCGCGTCCAGTCGAGAGCCTCGCTGACGGAGGTCCCGCTACCCCTGAGAGCCTCGTCCAGTTGCGCGCGGGTGGGCACCGGGCCGTCGGGCGCGAACGCGACGAGCTTGCCGTCGGCGAGCAGGCGCTGCTTGCGTTCCCGGCGGGACTCCGGCCGGTCGACCGCGGCCTTCAGGATTTCGGTCACGAACTCGTTGACGCTGCGCCCCTCGGCCTCGGCTTTCGCCTTCACCCTGGCGTGCAAGTCGTCGTCAAGACGCGTGATCATCTGCCGCATACTGAGATGCTATCATAGGTGGCGACCCATGATAGCACCCCAGAGCGGCAGGGTGCGGTCAGTAGCGGTAGTGCTCCGACTTGAACGGGCCCTCGACGTCGACGTCGATGTACTCGGCCTGCTCCTTCGTCAGCTTGGTCAGCTCGCCACCGAGGGCCTGGAGGTGGATGCGCGCCACCTTCTCGTCCAGCTTCTTCGGCAGGCGGTACACCTCCTTGTCGTACTCCTCGTGCTTGGTGAACAGCTCGATCTGCGCGATGACCTGGTTGGAGAAGGAGTTCGACATCACGAAGCTGGGGTGCCCGGTCGCGTTGCCCAGGTTCAGCAGCCGGCCCTCGGACAGCACCAGCACGCTGTGGCCGTCCGGGAAGACCCACTCGTCGACCTGCGGCTTGATGTTGATGCGGCGGATACCGGGGTAGCGGGCGAGCCCGGCCATGTCGATCTCGTTGTCGAAGTGGCCGATGTTGCCCACGATCGTCTGGTGCTTCATCCGGGCCATGTGCTCGGCCATCACCACGTCCTTGTTGCCGGTCGTGGTGATCACGATGTCGGCCTCGGGCAGCGCCGACTCCAGCGTCTTGACCTGGTAGCCGTCCATCGCCGCCTGCAGCGCGCAGATCGGGTCGATCTCGGTGACGATCACCCGCGCGCCCTGGCCGGACAGCGACTCCGCCGCGCCCTTGCCGACGTCGCCGTAACCGCAGACCACCGCGACCTTGCCGCCGATCAGCACGTCCGTGCCGCGGTTGATGCCGTCGATCAGCGAGTGCCGGATGCCGTAGCGGTTGTCGAACTTCGACTTGGTCACCGAGTCGTTGACGTTGATCGCCGGGAACAGCAGCTCACCCGCCGCCGCCAGCTGGTACAGCCGCAGCACACCGGTGGTGGTCTCCTCGGTCACCCCGCGCACGCCCTGGCCGATCCGGGTCCACTTCTGGCCGTCCGCGGCGAGCGAGGCCCGCAGCAGCTCCAGCACGACCTTCCACTCGTCGGAGTCGTTGTCGTCGGGCTGCGGCACCACCCCGGCCGCCTCGTACTGGGTGCCCTTGTGCACGAGCAGCGTCGCGTCGCCACCGTCGTCGAGGATCATGTTCGGACCCTCGCCGTCCCAGGTCAGCATCCGCTCGGTGCACCACCAGTACTCCTCCAGCGACTCGCCCTTCCAGGCGAACACCGGCACACCCTGCGGCGCCTCCGGAGTGCCGTGCGGGCCCACCACGACCGCGGCCGCCGCGTGGTCCTGCGTGGAGAAGATGTTGCAGGACGCCCAGCGCACTTCGGCGCCGAGCGAGACCAGCGTCTCGATCAGCACCGCCGTCTGCACCGTCATGTGCAGCGAACCCGACACCCGCGCACCGCGCAGGGGGTTCACCTCCGCGTACTCACGGCGCAGCGCCATCAGCCCCGGCATCTCGTGCTCGGCCAGCCGGATCTCCTTGCGGCCGAACTCGGCCAGCTCCAGATCCGCGACGGCGAATTCCACCCCGTTGCGGGTGTCGTGCCACTTCGCAACGCTTTCGGGGGTCATAGCGGCATTTCCTCCAACGATCGACTCCACCTGAACAGTACCGTTGTCCGTTCATCGCGGAACACCCGGAAAAGGAGACAGCCGACGTGCCGCTTCCTGGTCCCGACACCCGAGTGGTCGAACTACGCGTGCCGGGCCTGTCCGGCACCAGCGGCGAAGAGCTGCTGGACGCGGCCGGCACGGTGGAAGTCGCCGGGGACGGTATGGGCCGGGTGATCCGCCCGTCGGACCGGCTGCGACGCCCCGCGCCCGGCCCGGTGCTGCAGGCGCTCGGCCGCTCGGTCCCCCGCACGCTCGAGGGTTACCTGTGGAGCGGCATGACCTCCGGGGGCGCCACGAAAGCGGCGTGGGCGCTGCTGTTCCCCTTCTCGCTGGCCAACGTGGCGCACTGGATGCTGCCGCCGGTGCCGGACGGCAGCCGCGCGGCGGCCGTGCTCGGCGGGCTGTGCCGGGGCGTGCTGCGGATCGCCGCGCTGCTGCTGACGATGCTGCTCGTCGCGCAGGTCGCGGTCATCACGCTGGACCTGTTCGCCGCGCAGTGCCTTGCGCCCGGCCGCCGCTGCCTGACCTGGCTGCCGGACTGGCTGCGCGACGTCGAGCAGGTCCGCCTGACGGCGGGGCTGCTGCCGGCCGCGCTGGTGGTGCTCGTGCTGTACCGGGTGTCCGGCACGAACTGGACCGTCCGGGCGCACACCCCGCCGCCGCCCGGCGACACGCTGCCCGGTGACGTGCTGCGCGGCGACACCGATTCGCCCGTGCTGCGCTCCGTGCACACCCTCGCGGCGCTGAGCACCGTCGCGCTGCTCGCCGTCGGCGGACCGCTGCACGTGCCCGGCGACGTTTTCGGGCGGCTGCTGTGGGCCGCGTCGCTGGTCCTCACCGGGGTCGCACTCGTCACGTCGGCCTCCGGTGTGCGGGACCTGCCGCGGTGGGCGCGCGGCGGGCTGCTGTGGGTGGCGGTGGCGCTGCTCGTCGCGGTCGGGGTGCGCGGCGCCGTGCCCACCGGATCAGACGCGACCGTGGAAGGCGTCGGCGCGGCGCTGCTCGGCGCGTGGCTGGTGTTCGCGTTGCTGCTGGTCCCGGCGGCGCTGCTGGCCCGGCGGACCTGGCGCGAGCTGCCGAAGCGGCTGCGGCCCTGGGCAGGCGGCTGGGCGGCCGCGCCGGCGCTGGCGCTCGCGGCGCTGCTCGGCGGCGGGTTCGGCGCGGGGCTGGCGACGGGGCTGCGGCGGCTGGCCGGCGCGGGCGACCTGCGGCTGCCGGACAGCTACCGGCTGGTGACCGCCCTGTGGGGCGGCGGTCTGGTGCTGGCGATCGTGCTGGGCGTGCTCGGCTTCGCGGTGGCCGTGCCGCTGCGGCGGCGGTCGCGCGGGATTCCCGGAATCGTGCGGATGCTGCAGTCGCCGGCGGACGAGCAGTCCGCGGCTGCCGCGTGGGCCCGGTCGGCCTGGGAACGGCGGCACCTGCACCACCTCGCGCTCGGCGTGATCGCAGGGCTGTCGCTCGGCGCGGCCGCGTTGCTGGTCGCCTGGTACGGCTTCGGCACGTTCCCCGGCTGGCTCGACCCGCTGTCCGCGGCCGGGGTGTTCGGCTTGGGCGTGCTGGCCGTCGGGCTGCTGCGGGTGGTCTACACCGCGGCCACGAAGCCGGGGCGCAACCGGCACCTGGGCGCGCTGGCGGACCTCGTGTGCTTCTGGCCGCGGGCGGCGCACCCGGCGATCCCGCCGTGCTACGCGCTGAAGGTGGTGCCGGACCTCGCCGCCCGCGCGAAGGAGCACCTGGCCGAGCCGAACACACGCGTGGTGCTGGGCGGGGAGAAGCTGGGCAGCGTGCTGGCGGTGATCGCGGCCGCGCGGCTCGTGCACAGCGTGTCCCCGGCGGACCGGGAACGGGTCGGCCTGCTCAGCGCCGGGTCACCGCTGCAGTGGGGGTACCAGCGGGCGTTCCCTGCGGTGCTGCCGCACGCCGCGCTCGCCACGCTGTACGGATCGCTGGACGGGCGGTGGCGCGGACTGGCGCGCGGGACCGACATCTTCGGCGGCGGCGTGACCACCTGGCGGCACCAGGTCGACGGCGACAAGCTCACCGGCGAGGGCTACCTGCCGGACGGTGGCTGGGGTGCCCTGCCGCCGGCCGCCGCGGGCGCGACCGGCGCGCTCGTCCTCGGCGGGGACCACTGGCTGCCCGACCCCGTCCACCCGCCCTCCGGCGCACGCCGCTGGGCGGCCGGCGTGCTCGGCCACGCGGACTACCTGGTGGACCCGGAGTGGGACCAGGCGGTGGCCATCGCCGCCGGCCTGGAGACACCGGGCAAACCGGCTCGCGGAGAGGCCGAGCAGGTCCCTCTGTTCCCAGACCTCCCCCGGTTCCACCTGAACATGGCTCGCTGAGCGAACGAAAAGGCCCCCTCGGCGAGGGGCCTTTTCGTTTGCTGTCTCAGGGTTTCGTCGGATCGGCGCCTTCCACCGGCATCGGTGACTCGGTCGCGCCGCGCTTGCCGAGCAGGGAGTGGCGGCGGCTGTAGGCGAAGTAGATGACCACGCCCAGCGCCATCCAGGCCAGGAACCGCAGCCAGGTCAGCACCGTCAGGTTCAGCATCAGCCACAGGCACGCCAGGATCGCGAGGATCGGCACCACCGGCACCCACGGCACCCGGAACGCGCGCGGCAGGTCCGGACGCGTGCGGCGCAGCACCAGCACGCCGGCCGACACCAGCACGAACGCGAACAGCGTGCCGACGTTGACCATCTCCTCCAGCTTGTCCGCCGGGAAGAACGTGGCCGCCACCGCGACCAGCAGGCCGACCAGCATGGTCGCGCGCGCCGGGGTGCCCCGCTCGCTCGTGCGGGCCAGCGAGCGCGGCAGCAGGCCGTCGCGCGACATCGCGTACAGCACCCGGACCTGGCCTAGCATCAGCACCATCACCACGGTGGTCAGGCCGGCCAGCGCGCCGATCGAGATGACGTTCGCCGCCCAGTTGACGCCGTTCGCGGCGAACGCGGTCGCCAGCGTCTTGTGGCTGCCGTCGCCCGCGTCGGTGGCCAGGTCGGTGTAGGGCACCATGCCGACGACCACCAGCGACACGGCCACGTACAGCACGGTGACGATCGCCAGCGAGCCGAAGATGCCGCGCGGCACCGAGCGCTGCGGGTTCTTCGTCTCCTCCGCGGTGGTGGCCACGATGTCGAACCCGATGAACGCGAAGAACACCAGCGAGGCGCCTGCCAGCAGACCGAACAGGCCGAACGAGCTGCTCGCGCCGCCCGCGATGACCGAGAACAGCGACTGGTCGACGCCCGACTCACCGCTGGCCGCAGGGGCGCCCGGCGGGATGTAGGGCGAGTAGTTGGCGCCCTTGACGTAGAACAGGCCGAGCACGATCACGAACAGCACGATGCCGACCTTGATCGCGGTGATCACCATGGACACCCGGGAGGACAGCTTGGTGCCGATCGTCAGCACCAGGGCCAGCGCGAGCACCAGGATCAGCGCACCCCAGTCGACGGTGACGCCGCCGATGTCGAACGTCGTCTTCGCGCCGTCGCCGAAGATGTAGCCGAGCACCGTCTCCAGGTACACCGACCAGCCCTTGGACACCGCGGCGGCACCGACGGCGAGCTCGAGCACCAGGTCCCAGCCGATGATCCAGGCCATGAACTCGCCGAACGTCGCGTACGAGAACGTGTACGCGCTCCCGGCGACCGGCACCGTCGAGGCGAACTCGGCATAGCACAGCGCGGCGAGACCGCACGCGATCGCGGCGAACACGAACGCCAGCGACACCGACGGTCCGGCGTAGTCGCCCGCCGTGCGCGCGGTCAGCGTGAAGATACCGGCGCCGATCACGACCGCGACCCCGAACACCGTCAGGTCCCACGCGGACAGGTTGCGCCGCAACCTGGTGTCCGGCTCGTCGGTGTCCTTAATGGACTGCTCGATCGACTTCGTGCGCCACAGCCCGTTACCTGGCAAGGGTGTCTCCTCCCGGTGTCCTGGGTCTCAGGTCCGGTTGGTCACCCTAACGCGAACGGGTGAGGCGAGCGAATCGGAGGTCAGACGAGCTGGCGGTCCAGGTCCGGCTCCAGGTAGATCAGCCGCGCGGACGGCACCCGCTCGCGCACCCTGGCCTCGGCCGCGTCGATCTCGCCCGCCACCTCGGACAGCTCCAGGCGCGGGGCGAGCGCGAGCTTCGCGGCGACCAGCAGCTCGTCCGGGCCGAGGTACTGGGTGCGGATGTGGATGACGCGGTCGACGCGGCCGCCGGTCAGGGCCTCGCAGATGCTGTCCAGTTCGCGGTCGGTGGCGCCCTCGCCGATCAGCAGGCTCTTCATCTCGACGATGAGGATGATCGCGATGATGCCGAGCAGGACACCGATCATCACGGTGCCGATGCCGTCCCACACCGGCTCGCCGGTCACCTCGGACAGCCCGACGCCGATCAACGCGAAGATCAGGCCGAGCAGCGCGCCGGTGTCCTCCAGCAGCACGACCGGCAGCTCCGGCGTGCGCGACTGGCGGATGAACTGCCACCAGGTCGCGTCGCCCTTGATCTTGCGCGACTCCTTGATCGCGGTCATGAACGAGTAGGTCTCCAGGCCGATCGCGACGACCAGGATGCCGACCGCGACCAGCGGGCTGGTCAGCGGCTCCGGGTGCTCGATCTTGTGGATGCCCTCGTAGAGCGCGAACACCGAGCCGAGCGTGAACAGCATCAACGCGACCACGAACGACCAGAAGTACCGCTCCCGGCCGAAGCCGAACGGGTGCTCCCGGGTGGCCCGCCGCCGCGCCTGGCGCTGGCCGAGCAGGAGAAGACCCTGGTTGGACGTGTCGGCGACCGAGTGCACCGACTCGGCGAGCATGGACGACGACCCCGTGATCAGGAACCCGACGAACTTCGCCGCGGCGATCCCGGCGTTGGCGATCAATGCCGCGACGATCGCCTTCGTTCCGCCACTTGCCGACACGCTGACCCCCTGCTGAAGTCTTTCCGTTTTGTCGCAGTGAGCCTAGAGCTTCCCGCCTCAGCGCAGCAGTGGGAGTCCGCCGACCAGTTTGTCGATCTTGTTCCGCGGCCCCACCAGGCTCACGGCGTAGTACTCGAAGGCCTCCTCGTCGGTACCCGCCATGGCCTCGGTGTACTCCACGTAGGACCGGCTGGCCTGCGCGTGCTTGGACATGTCGGCGACGAAGACGCCCTCCCGGTTGGCGGCCTTCGTGCGGATCTGCAGCAGCTTCGCCGCGTCGGCGGCCAGGATCGAGCAGCCGGTCCACGGCAGCCCGGCGTGCGGGCGGGCGGAGGCGTCCTCGACCTGCGGGCCGACCAGGTCGGGCAGGACCCTGCCGACCGCGGCGCCGAGGCACGCGGTGGCGTTCGCGACGAGACCCGGCCCGAGCGACGGGTCGGCGACGATCACCCACTTGACCTTCGCGGTGCGGGTGGTGGCGTCGAGCTGAACTTCAACCTGAGGATCTGTGGTCACGAGCGCACAAGCTAGGCAAAGATGTGCGAGTCAGCCAGCAAGTCCGAACTTAATTCGACGGGAGGCCCGTTTTGACCCGCTTGGACGAACTTGATCAGGCGTTGCTGCGGGAACTGCAGCGCGACGGACGGCGGACCAACCGGGAACTGGCCGCCGCGACCGGCGTCTCGCCGTCCACGTCGCTGGAGCGCGTCCGCGCGCTGCGCGAGCGCGGGGTGATCCGCGGCTACAACGTCGACCTCGACCTGGCCAAGATCGGCCGCCCGGTGCAGGCGCTCATCGCCGTCCGGGTGCGCCCGCCCTCCCGGCCGGTCATCGATGCCTTCCGGGAATGGGTGACCCTGCTGCCCGAGACGCTGGGCGTGTTCGTGGTCTCCGGCGGCGAGGACTTCCTCGTGCACGTGGCGGTGCCGGACAACGACGCCCTGTACGCGTTCGTCATCGACCGCCTCACGCAGCGCAAGGAAGTGGCCGACGTGCGGACGAGCGTGGTCTACGAGCACATCCGCAGCCGCGTGATCGATCCGGCCTAGACGAGTAATGCGGAAGTCTGGGTGGTGTCTGGAGACGGACGAAGGGTGTTCAAGATCCGTTCGTGACGACAGACCTGAACACGACCGCTTGGCGGGCCGGCGTCGGCTGGGCCGGCCACCGAAGCGGACCGACGCCGAGTTGGTCACCCTGGCCGTGGCTCAGGCGTTGCTGGGGTTCACCTCCGAGGCCCGGTGGTTGTGGTTCCTGCCCGTCCGGATGCCCGGCGTTCCGGTACTTGCCCGGCCAGTCCGGCTACAACCGTCGCCCGCGTGCCGCGCTGCCACTGGTCAAACAGGTGATGCGCTGGTTGGCGGCGGACACCGACCTGTGGGCCGACGCCACCTGGATCGTCGACTCGACCCCGGTGGAGTGTGGCCGGTCCCTGCCCACTGTGAAGCGCTCGGACCTGGCCGGCTGGGCCAAGTACGGCTTCTGCCGCTCGCACTCCCGCTAGTTCTGGGGCCTGCGCCTGCACCTGCTCGCCGAGGACCCCGGACTGCTGATCATCGCCGACAAAGGCTACGTCTCCCGCGAACTCGACCACTACCTCACCGAGCGCGGCGTCCGGCTGATTCGGCCGTCCTACCGCAACCGCAAGCCCCATCCCGGTGAGCCGCTGCTCAAGTCCATCCGCCAGCTCATCGAATCGGTCAACGACACCCTCACAGGCCAACTGAACCTAGAACAGCACGGGGGACGCACCATCGAAGGCGTCGGCATCCGCATCGCCCAACGCCTCCTAGCCCTCACGGCCGCCATCTGGCACCACCGCGCCACCGGCCAACCCGCCACCCGATCCCTCACCGCCTACGACCACTGACCGAGTTACGCATCACTCGTCTAGCGCTCGCGGAGCAGAGCCACCCCGTCGCCGTCGAGTTCGTCGCAGTACGCCGTGCGGCCGGTCATCGCCATGATCAGCGCGAGGGTGGGTCCGGTGACCAGCGGGCCGGAGCCGGTCGCGAACGGGCCGTCGGTGGCGACCAGCCGCAACCCGCTGATGCGGCTCTTCGCGACGACGACCAGGTCCGAGCCCGCGTAGTACGCGGCCAGCCGGGTCAGCACCGGTTCCGGGTGGCCCCGCCGCAGCCCGAGCGGCCGCCGGATGTCCTCGCCGTGCACCACCGCTTCGCCGAGCAGGGCGATCACCGGCAGTGGCGGCTTCGTCGTGCTGCCGACGACCCGGCGGAACCGCGCGAGCGTGTCGGCCGGCGCGTCGCCGAGGTGCTCGGCCAGCCGCACCGCCACCTGCTTGTCGAAGTCGAAGCGGCAGCGGATCACCCCAGCCAGCCACCGCACGGGCGTCAGGCTCGCCGACGCGGTGAGGTGGGCGAGCACCTCGCGCACGGACAGCCCAGCGCAGAGCGACGGTGTCGCCCACTGCTCGTCGGTCAGGTCGGCGAGGTCATCCGCGAGTGCCTTCCGTTCGGCGTGCACCAGCGGCCAGAGGTTTTCGGTCATGCCGCATACGACCGTTCCGGCACCGCCGGAATCATCGCTACAGGCAGCCCGATGTGGCGCGGAACAACTGCGTCCGGCCGCTCTCCGCGGGGTGCACGGCGACCGCCGGGTCCGAAGCCGGCACCCACACCGACTGCCCGCGGCGCAGTTCGATCTCCTGGCCGCTCTCCGCCTTGATCCGCACCGAACCCTGCGTGCACAGCAGGATCTGCGGCTTGCCGTTGTCGACGCGCAGCGAACCGGTCTCCCCGGCCTCCCACTCGCACCGGGACAGCTCGAACTCCGGCGCGTCGGTCGTGTACACCTCGCCGCACGCGGACGGCTCACCGCGCAGGATCGGCATGTCCGCGCAGGTGAAGTCGACGACGCGGAGCAGCTCGGGCACGTCCACGTGCTTCGGCGTGAGCCCGCAGCGCAGGATGTTGTCCGAGTTCGCGAGGATCTCCACGGCCGTGCCGTGCAGGTACAGGTGCAGGTTCCCGGCGGGCAGGTAGATCGCCTCGCCCGCGCTCAGCGTCAGCCGGTTCAGCAGCAGCGCGGCCAGCACACCGGCGTCCCGCGGGTGCGCCTCGCCCAGTTCGAGGATCGTGCGGCACTCGACGTCGAACTCGCCGTGGTCCTTCACGTGCAGCACACACGCGTCGAGCACCTCGGGCAGCAGCTCGTCCAGCACCGGCTGCGGCAGCGTGATCCACGTGGTGAACAGCGCACGCAGGCCGTCGGAATCCGGCTGGGCGGCCAGCAGCTCGGTGTACTTCGCCAGACCGGGGGTCTCGATGGCGCGCAGCAGCTCGACCGTGCGCTCCGGCTTGCGGAAGCCCGCGAGCGCGTGGAACTCGGTCAGCGCGCACACCAGTTCGGGCTTCGCGGTCGGGTCCGGGTAGTTCCGGTTCGGCGCGTCCCGCGGGATGCCGGCGGCCTCCTCGCGGGCGTAGCCCTCGGCCGACTGCTCGGCCGACGGGTGCGCCTGCATCGACAGCGGCTCCTCGACGGCGAGGATCTTCAGCAGGAACGGCAGCCGGTTGCCCCAGTGCTCGGCGCACTCCCGGCCCAGCTGGCCGAGCGGATCGGCCTCGACGAGTTCCAGCAGGCTGCGCTCGTCACCGTCCGGGCCGACGATGCGCGACGGGTCGCCGGGGTGGGCGCCCATCCACAGCTCCGCCTCCGGGTGCGGCGCGGGCACCTCGCGTCCCAGCAGCTCGGGGATGGTCGTCCGGGACCCCCAGGCGTAGGGCCGCACCGCATTGCGCAGCAGCTCCACTGTCTTCTCAACTCCTTGGCTCTTCCAACCCCTCGCCCGATTCCCGCGGGATCGGGCCCGAAACCGGCGTCAGGCGGACGCGGGCTCGTAGTGCCCGCCACCACCCGTGGTGGCGGTCGCCAGCCCGAGGTAGACCGCGGCCAGCTCGAACCGTAGCGCGAGCACCCCGGCGCGCACGGGCTCGTCACCGACGATCTCGTCCGCTGGGGCGACCACTCCGGCCCCGGGAAGCGTATGCGAAGCGTCGTGGCGCGCCGCGTCGGCCGCCGGGCCGCTGTGCACCGCGAGCAGCAGCACCCGGTAGTTCGGCAGGTCGGTGTCGAAATCGGGGTCGGCGAAGATGTCCCGCTCGCCGGAGCTGCTCGCCGCGGCCTGGCGCAGAGCGCGACGGGTCAGCGCCTGCCGGTAGTCGGCGATGTCGGCGACCACCCCGGCGAACGAGCCCAGCGCGTATCCGGCGTGCTGGGCGACCGCGACCGCGATCGGGTCCAGCCCCCACAGCAGCGGGATCCGGTCGGCGAGCCGCAGGGCGAGCGCCTTGGCGGGGTTGGCGAAGGAGTCGCGGCCGAGGTGGCCGCGCTCGGCCTCGGAGTCGAGCTGGTCGGCCAGCAACTGCACGTCGGCGACCAGCAGGCCGAGTGCGTTCGCGGTGAGCAGCCCGGCGGCCAGGCCGCGGGCGAAGGTCAGTTCGGGCGGCACCGGGACCCGCGGGACGAGCTGCACGCCCTTGCCCGCCAGCGACGCCGCGACCGGGCCCTCGTTCGGCGCGGACAGCACGACCGTCGCCCCGTACCGCGCGGCGCGCTCCACGCCGGCGGCCAGCTCGCGGTCGAACGGGTCGTCGGTGTGCGCGAAGACGACGTCCAGCGCCCCGATCCACGGCGGCACCGCCTCGCTGACCACGACCGGCGCCGGGCAGGCCGGCGCCAGCAGCGCGTACAGCAGACGCGCCACGCTCCGGCTCACCCCGGGACGGACGATGAGCACCAGCGCCCGCGGACGGCCGAGGTCGAGCCGGTCGGCCAGCTCGGCGTCCGCGGCGACCTCGGCGGTGGAGCGCACCTGGGCGCCAGCCATCGCCGCCGCCCTCAGCAGTCCTGCAGTGTCGGCCTCCGCCAGGCGCGCGGGGTCGTCCAGGAGGGTGTCGTCAAGCACCGTCGGCACGGGACTCACCCGGAATCGTGGCCTCGTCGAGCAACAGCACCGGGATGCCGTCCCGGACCGGGTACTCGCGACCACAGGAGGTGCACGTCAGCGCGTCGGCCTCCGGGTCGCTCGCCGTTCCGGGGCGCAGCGGCGCGTGGTCGTCGGACGGGCACGCCAGGATCTCCAGCAACTGGGCATCGAGCGCGACTGCCATGGAACCTCCCTAGCTGCGAACGATCGCGAGGACTTCGTCGGTCAGCGCGCGGACCGCGTCCTCGTCGGCGGCCTCGACGTTGAGCCGCAGCAGCGGCTCGGTGTTGGACGGGCGCAGATTGAACCACGCCTTGTTCGGCAGCTTCACGGTCAGGCCGTCCATCTCGTCGATCTCGACGCCGGGGCGGCTGCCGAACGCGTCCTTGACCGCGAGCTGCTTGGCGACCTGGTCGTCGACCGTCGAGTTGATCTCGCCGGACGCCGCGTAACGCGAGTACTCCGCGGTCAGCTCGGACAGCGGCCGGTCCTGCTCGCCGAGCGCGGCCAGCACGTGCAGCGCGGCCAGCATGCCGGTGTCGGCGCGCCAGAAGTCGCGGAAGTAGTAGTGCGCGGAGTGCTCGCCGCCGAAGATCGCGCCGGTGGCGGCCATCTCCTGTTTGATGAACGAGTGCCCGACCCTGGTGCGCACCGGCTTGCCGCCGTGCTCGGCGACGATCTCCGGCACGGCCTGCGAGGTGATCAGGTTGTGGATGATCGTGCCGCCGGGGTCCTTGGCCAGCTCGCGCACGGCGACCAGCGCGGTGATCGCGCTCGGCGACACCGGGTCGCCGTTCTCGTCGACCACGAAGCAGCGGTCGGCGTCGCCGTCGAAGGCCAGGCCCGCGTCGGCGCGCACCTCGCGGACCTTGGCCTGCAGGTCGACCAGGTTCTTCGGGTCGAGCGGGTTGGCCTCGTGGTTGGGGAAGCTGCCATCGAGCTCGAAGTACATCGGCACGATCTCGATCGGCAGGCCCTCGAACACGGTCGGGACCGTGTGGCCGCCCATGCCGTTGCCCGCGTCGACGGCGATCTTCAACGGGCGGCTGCCGGACAGGTCGACCAGCTTGCGCAGGTACGCGGCGTAGTCGCGGAGGACGTCCCGCTCGGTGACGCTGCCTGGCTGGCCGGCGAACTCCGGCACGCCCTGCTCGACGGTGTCGCGGATCTCGGCGAGCCCGGACTCCTGCCCCACCGGGGCGGCGCCCGCGCGGCAGAGCTTGATGCCGTTGTACTTGGCCGGGTTGTGGCTCGCGGTGAACATCGCGCCGGGCATGTTGAGCGACCCGGAGGCGAAGTAGAGCTGGTCGGTGCTGCACAGGCCGATCGACACGACGTCCAGGCCCTGCGAGGTGACGCCCTCGGCGAACGCGGCGGCCAGGCCGGGCGAGGACTCGCGCATGTCGTGGCCGATCACCACCGACGGCGACTCCGGCTTGATCAGCAGCGCGAAGGCGGCGCCGAAGTCCCGTACGAGGCCGGCGTCCAGCTGCTCGCCGACGACGCCCCGGATGTCGTAGGCCTTGACGATGGCCGACAGGTCTGACACGCGCTCTCCCCGAGAGTTGTCCATGGGCTGCGGATACCCGAGAGCCTACCGGGGGAACGCCAGGCGGATGTGGCGTGACCTACGAGATCGGGTCGGGCAGCACCCGCAGGTGGCCGCGACGGCCGGAGGGGCCCTCCGGTTCCGGCGGCGGGGCGGGCTTGTCCGACCGGCCGGCCTCCCGGACGGCCTCGGCGAGCGCCGTGAGCTCGTCGTCGGACCGGTCCGGGGCGGCGAACTCGCCCTCGTGCCGGACGACCTCCCAGCCCCGGGGCGCGGTCAGGCGGAGCGCGTGCGCCTCGCACAGGTCGTAGGAATGCGGCTCGGACGCCGTCGCGAGGGGACCGACCACCGCGGTCGAATCGCTGTAGGCGTAGGTAAGCGTGGCGACGGCCGGGTTCAGGCACCCCGTTCGCGAACACTTTCGTACGCTCGACACGATCAGGGACGATAGCGCTTCCCCCTGACAAGTGCGCGCAGGCGCACCGGTGCAGGCCACCGACCGAGGCCAACGCGTAACCTTCCGGATGTGTCTATGGCTCGAAGTTCCCGGCACCGGCGGCGTGTCCGCCGGGACCGGCATGGCCGCGGGCTGCGCGGGCCGCTGTACCCGGCGACCCTGCCGGCCGCGGCCAGCCGTGCGGAGAAGTTCGACCAGCTCGTGCTCGATGCGCTGGAGCCGATCGAGGCCAGGTGGCGGGACCAGCTGACCAAGCTCGACGTGGCGGTCGACGACGTGCCGGAGATCCGCGGCGCGGGCGGCCCGGCGGACGACGGGGTGCTCCACGACGGGGCGGTGCCGCTGTCCCGCCTGGTCCCGGCGGGTGTCGACCGGGTCGGCCTGCCGACGCGCGCGCGGATCGTGCTGTACCGGCGGCCGCTGGAGGCGCGGGCCAAGGACCCGGGCGAACTGGCCGAGCTCGTGCACGACGTGCTGGTGGAGCAGGTGGCGGGCTACCTGGGCGTCGAACCGGACATCATCGAGGGCGGCGAGTAGTTCCCCGGGCGGTGCCCGGAACGAGTGGTTTCCGGGCCGTTGGTTCTCGGGTGGGTGGCGGCGGCCCCGGCCGGCTCGTGGGCGCAGCGGCTGCGCGGGACTGCCGGATTGCTAAGGAGCGCACCACGGCCAGCGGTTCCACCGCAGCGGGCACCGGTGAGAAGCGCACCGGCGCCACCGCCGGCCCTCCAGCGGCTCGTGCCTCGCGACCGTCCTGCGCGGGCCTGCCGGATCGCTCAGGAGTGCGCCGGCTCCGCTGTCGGCTCCAGTGGGCGTGGTTCGCGCAGCCTGGTCGGCACCGCGGTCAGCAGGGTGAACAGCGCGGCCGCGATCTGGACCAGCAGCAGCACGTCCCGCAGCGTCGACGGGTGCTCGAGCGTCACCTCGGCCTGGCTGGTCGGCACCGCGACGGCCACCTGGTGCCCCCACGCCGGCACGACCGGCACCGGCTTGCCGTCCACCTGCGCGCGCCACCCGTCCTCGTGCTCGGCGGCCAGCACCAGCAGCCGCCCCGGCACGCCCTCCGACACCCGCACCCGCACGTCCGGCAGCTGCGCGTCCACCGGCGTCACCCCGAGCGTGCTCGTCGGCGCCTGCGACGTCACCGCCTGGCGCGCCACCCCGGGCGGGATCAACACGACCTGCCCGCCCGGCTCCAGCAGCCGCAGCACCGGCCGCCCGTCGGACGTCGGCGCCACCGACGACGCCAGGTCACCGGCCATCGTGACGATCGGGCGCGGATCGGCGCCCGCGGGCAGCACCACGAACAGCGCCCCGGACGCCGCGGCGCCGGACAACGCGGCCCTGGTCCGGCCCGGCTCGGGGTCGGTCAGCGCGTCCTGCCACCCGGCCAGCCGGGCGGGCGTCGCCGCGCTCACCGCCAGATGCTCGTCCCCGAACCGCGGCATCCGGCCGCCCGTCTGCAGCGCGGGCGCGTCCCCGGCGTCCAGGACCAGCACCGACCGGCCGGTGCGGGCCAGCTCGTCGGCCTGGTCCTGCGCCAGCGCCGGCCCGCCACCGGAGTGCAGCGGCCCGCCGCTGCCCGCCACGACTACCCCGACGGCCAGCGCCACCAGCAGCACCCCGCCACCGGCGAGAAAGGGCTTTCCGACCGCGCCACGGCAGGCCGACAGCACGATCCACAGCAGCCCGGCCCCGATGACCAGCAGCGGCACCCCGGCGAAACCCGGCGACACCGGCCCGCCCTGCAGCGGCGCCACTTCCACCAGCCGCACGACCAGCAGCCCGGCGACGCCGAGCACCACCACGGCGAGCCCGGCACCGGCGGCCCGGCCCGGCCGCACCGCGAACGCGATCACGGCCGCCAGCAGCAACGCGAGCCCGACCGGCCACGCCCCGGCGCCGCCCGGGTCCAGCCCGGCCAGGTCGACCGCGGTCACCGGATCCCCCGGCCCGCTCAGCCCGTGCAGCACCAGCGCCGGGTGGTTCACCAGCACGGTCGGCCACGGCATCAGCAACGCCAGCGGCACCAGCACGACGATGACCACCGACGCGGCCCGCTTGAGCAGCGGCGCGGGCGAGGGCAGCACGACGAACCCGACGAGCAGCCCGGCCAGCGCGAGCAGGTGCGCCAGCGGCGAGAACGCGCCCAGCAACGCCAGGCCGAGCGCGCACAGCGACGACGAGTGCAGCCACCGCTGCCCCGGATCGGCGAGCACGCCCGCGATGCCGGCGATCACCGGCGGCAGCAGGATGTGGGCGGCCACGACGTCGAGCCGGCCCTGCGACACCGCGGCGGTCGCGGCGGGCAGCAGCCCGTAGGCGGCGGCGATCACCGCGCGCACCCAGGGCTGCACCGCCAAGCGCCGCGTCGCGAAGAACGCCGACACCCCGGCGAGCGGAGCGTCGGCGATCATCAACAACGACACGAACCCGTGCGGCGTGAACACCGCACCGAAGGTGCCGAGCACGGCCAGCGCGGCCGGCGCGGCGCTCGCGGTGCCACCGTTCACAGCGTGCCAGCCCGCGAGGTAAGCCGACCAGACCTCGCTCAGCGAACCGGCTTCGAGGAGCCGTCCGCCGGCGAGGTCGAACCCCAGTCGTCCCGCGTTCACCGACAGCCCCAGCGCGGCGAGCACCACGAAAACGCCCGCCACCGGGGCGATCCTGGCCACCTTCGAGGTCCTGTCCGGGACGTTCACGTTGTCGGGCAAGGCTTCTCCAGTGGGCGGCGGCGATCGGTGAGGATCTTCTGCCGCGCCAGCCTAGCTGAGCCGACCGTGACTCCACGCACCCGCACGAGCACGCGGAGACCTGTCACCTCGTTGTGAAGCAGGCGTTAAATTTCCTTACACAGCCCGCTTTTTGAGCTTCCGACGCTCCCGTTCGGACAGACCGCCCCAGATGCCGAAGCGCTCGTCGTGCGCCAGCGCGTACTCCAGGCATTCGCCCTTCACTTCGCAGCCCTGGCAAATCCGCTTCGCCTCACGGGTCGAGCCGCCCTTCTCCGGGAAGAACGCCTCTGGATCGGTCTGCGCGCACAGTGCGCGGTCCTGCCACTCGGGGGGCTCGTCGTTGTCGAAGAGGTCGACGAGCTCGCCCAGCTCCACCTCCGGGCCTTCTCGCCACTCCACGACGTTCCCCCAATCCCTTCCGTCGGATTCCAACCGCACGTCCGCCTCCTCTGCTTCCACGCACTCCCCAGGCTGGCGGTCTTGCATCGCCGTCACCGTCGCCCCCTTGCAGCAACGAATAACAGCACTGTGATTACACCCGTGTAATGAGGCTAGGTCAAGCGGAGTAGCGAGGTTGGGGGATGCTTCTGCCCCGTCGCGCAAGCGGACACGCCGAACATCAACTCGCCAGGATGCGACAGACTGGACCCCGTGCAACGATCCGCGGTCCGACCAAGTCCTGTCTTCTTCGGCATTCTCGCACTCACCGTAGTGGGTGGCCTACTGGCCGCGTTCGGTGACGCGAGCACACTGCTCACTTCCGACCAAGACCCGATGGTGGTAGCCGGCGTCTTCATCCTCGTGATCGCCGGCTGGGTGCTCTCACTCACGCTGCACGAGTTCGGGCACGCCTTCGTCGCCTTCAAGGGCGGCGACTACGAGGTGGCCTCCAAGGGCTACCTGTCGATGGACGTCCGGCACTACACCGATCCGGTGCTGTCGATCGTGCTGCCGCTCGTCTTCCTGCTCATCGGCGGCATCCCGCTGCCCGGTGGCGCGGTGTGGATCAACCGCTGGGCGCTGCGCACCCGCGGTGTCGCGTCCTGGGTGTCGCTCGCCGGGCCGCTGTCCAACCTGCTGATCGGCATCGTGCTGACCGTGGTCGTGATGCTGGTGCCGATGCCGATCGGCCTGCTGGCGGGCCTGTCGTTCCTGGCGCTGCTGCAGATCGCGACGTTCGTGCTGAACATCCTGCCGGTGCCCGGGCTCGACGGCTACGGCGCGATCGAGCCGTACCTGTCACCGGAGGCGCGCGAGTTCGGCGCGAAGGCGCGGCCGTGGGCGCCGCTGGTCCTGTTCGCCCTGCTGTTCGCGGTGCCCGCGGTCGGCGACGCGTTCTGGGACCTGGTCACGTTCATCTACGGAGCGGTCGGCGGCGACGACGTCGCGGCGGCGGTCGGCCAGTACACCTTCCTGTTCTGGCGCCACTGAGGTTCAGGCCGCGCGGGCGAGCCACTCGTCCGCGCGGCGCACGACCCGCTTCAGCCCGCTGCGCTCGCCGAGGTAGTCGCCGACCAGGCCGACCACCGGCAGCATCCCGACGGCCCGGTGGTAGAACCGGCCGTGCGGCCGCTTCTCCAGCTCGTCGGTGATGGCCAGCAGCGAGCGGCCCATGCGCCACAGCGTCTTGCCCGCCGACTTCAGCGTGATGCGGCGCGGCCGGTGCTCCGCCTGGGAGAACTCGCCGGCCAGCTTCGCGGTCTCGGCGTCCTCGTCGGCGGCGTCGAACTCCTCGTTCTTGCCCGCGGCGAGCGCCGGGTCGATGTCGCGCTGGAAGAGCACCCAGGCGACCAGCCGGACCTTCTCGCCGACGTCGCGGACGCCGTACTCCTCCGCGATGGCGGTCAGCAGCAGCGCCTGCGCCGCCGTGCCCAGCGCGTCCTGCACCGGCAGCCGGTCGGCGAGCGCGCCGCCGAGGCCGGGGATCGAGGTGACCAGAGACGTCAGCCTGCCGAGGCGGTTGACCCACCAGTCGATGTGGCCGTCGCGGTCGGTCGCCTCCCACGCGGCCGAACCGGGCACCCGCACCGAAGCCAGGCCCTCCAGCCGTCCCGGCGTGCGGAGCGCGTGCAGCACCGGGCCGGACGCGCGCACGACCGGGCGCAGCACGCCGACGACCTGACGATCGGAAATCGCTTCACCCACGGCTGGCAGCACCCTTCTTCGGCGGTACGGCGAGCGCGCCACCGAGGCTCATGGCCGCCGGCAGTGCCCCGCCGGCGATGAGCAGCAACGCTCGCCAGTCCTGCAGCAGCACGAGATCCCCGCCGGGCCCGAACAGCCCGACGATCACTATGACCAATACCCACGCGACGAGCGGCGCAAACGCCGCCCGCGGCGCCACCAGCCGCCCGGCCAGCCGCACGAGCAGCGGGGTGGTGAGCGCCGCGACGAGCACGGTCACCGGGAACGGGATGGTCCCGCCGACGTACAGCGGCAGGAAGAACAACTCGAGCACCGCCAGCAGCGCCGCGTCGAGCACCAGCAGCACCAGCAGCAGCCTGGACACCTACAGCCCTCCGAACAGGTCGCGCTCCGCGCCCTCCGCCGGGCCGCGCACGAGTACATAGTGCTCGACCTCGTCGATGGGCTGCGCGATGCCGTTGGACAACGCGAACGCCGGGGGCCGCACGCTGATCTGCGTCTCGTGGGCGGCCAGCGCCGCGATCTTGGCGTCGAGGTGGTCGCGCACGTCGATCGCGGTGGTGATCTCCTCGTCCGGGGTGACCGGGAGCTCGCCGTCGGCGGGCAGCCGCCACGGCAGGCCGGGCTCCTCGCGCAGGCGCGCCACCCCGCGGGCGAGGGCGTCGCGGGACGCGGCGATGTGGAAGACCCGCCGCACGTAGGGGGCGTCCTCGACGGCGAGCATGGTTACAGCGTGTGCCCGGATGTGGTCCGGGTGCCCATACCCACCGAAGTCGTTGTAGGTCACCACCACATGGGGCCGGGTCTCGTCCAGAACGGCGCGCAACTGGGCGGCCTGCTCATGTGGATCTCCTCCGGAAAACGCCCGCGGGTGGTCGGCCGAGGGCGTGCCCGCCATGCCCGAATCACGCCAGCGCCCGATACCTCCCAGATAACACTGACGGGTCAACCCGAGCGCCCGGACGGCGGAGGCCAGTTCCCCCGCTCGGTAGCCCCCGAGCTGGTCCGCCGCCCACGCTCCGAGCTGGTCGAGCGCCTTGGGGATGATCTCCCCCTCCTCGCCGAGTGTGCAGGTCACGAGGGTCGTTTCGACCCCTTCGGCGGCGTAGCGGGCGATGGTCCCGCCGGTGGTGATGCTCTCGTCGTCGGGGTGGGCGTGGACGAGCAGGAGCCTGCGTGCGGAGGTAGCGGTCACGACTTCAGGTTAATTAGAAGATTGTGTGGCGTTCCTGTCACAGGCGTATGACTAGTCCTTTCGTGGGGTCCACAAAGTGGGACGCGTCGGTTATTCTCCCCCGAGCTACGCACCGCGCCGTAGCAGGGGAAATCCAAGAAGGGGTGCCCGTGCACCGAGATCCGGTGGGCAGGACCGGCGGCCACGAACGGCGACACTCGTCCCCCGTTCGAGTGAGGGACCGCGCGTCACTGTTCCATCACAATCTCACGCTGAGTGGCCGTCTCGGCTGTTCCGCTGCCTAGGTTGCACGACTACGGTGGGCAAACTCGATCACCTCGACAGTTCGCCGCCACAGGACGAGGCCGCCTCGCTACCCACGACGGCGTCGAGCAAGGAGAATGAATGTTAGGGAAGACCAAGTCACGTGCCGCCAGAATCGGCGCGCTCGCCGCGACCGCCGCGCTGGTCCTCGCCGCGTGTGGCGGCGGCGGTGGTGACAACAGCGGTGTGCAGACCGGCCAGGCCTTCGCCGAGTGCGACGCCAACGCCAACGCGTGCAACTCGGCCGCCGCTGACCAGCTGCAGGACGGCGGTGACGTCACCTTCGCGATCGAGAAGAACATCCCGAACTGGAACGTCACGTCCGGTGAGGGCAACGTCTTCGAGACCGGCATGGTGACCAAGGGCATCCTGCCCTACACCTTCTACACGACGCCGGACCTCAAGCCGACGCTGGCGACGGACTTCGTGACCTCGGCCGACATCACCAGCACGAACCCGCAGACGGTGGTCTACAAGATCAACCCGAAGGCCGTGTGGTCCGACGGCACGCCGATCACGGCGGACGACTTCATCTACAACTGGAAGGTCCAGAACGGCAAGGACTGCCCGGACTGCGCCCCCGCCAGCACCTCCGGTTACGACCGGATCGCCTCGGTCGTGGGCTCGGACAACGGCAAGACGGTCACGGTGACCTTCACCGACCCGTTCACCGACTGGAAGGTCCTGTGGAGCTCGACCGGTGCGATGTACCCCGCGCACCTGGCCGCCCAGCACGGTGACCTGAACACCCCGGCCGGCCTGGCCGCGTCGTACAAGTGGTTCGGCGAGACCGTCCCGACCTGGTCCGGCGGTCCGTGGAAGATCGACAACTTCCAGAACAACGTGTCGGTCACCATGGTGCCGAACCCCGCGTGGTGGGGCGCCAAGCCGAAGCTGTCGCGCGTGATCTTCCGGATCATCACCGACGCCTCGCAGGAGCCGACGGCCCTGCAGAACAACGAGGTCCAGGTCATCTACCCGCAGCCGCAGGTCGACCTGGTCAACCAGGTGCGCAACATCCCGAACGTGTCCTCCTACATCGGCCTCGGCCTGACCTGGGAGCACTTCGACTTCAACCTGAAGAACCCGGCGCTGGCCAACAAGGCGCTGCGCCAGGCGCTCTACACCGCGGTCGACGTCCAGGGCATCATCAACAAGACCGTCGGCCAGTTCACCGACAAGGTGAAGCCGCTGCAGAACCACAACTTCATGCCGGGCCAGGAGGGCTACAAGGACGTCATCTCGTCCACCGGCCAGGGCACGGGTGACATCAACAAGGCGAAGCAGATCCTCACCGAGGCCGGCTACAAGCTGCAGGGCGACCAGCTGATCGACCCGAGCGGCGCGGCGGTGCCGACCCTGCGGATGCGCTACACCGTGGGCAACCAGATCCGCCAGAACGAGTGCGAGCTGTTCCAGCAGGCCGCCAGCCAGCTGGGCGTCAAGGTGGACATCATCCCCACCGACGACCTCGGTGACACCACCAGCAACGGTGACTTCGACATCATCGTGTTCGCGTGGGTCGCCTCGCCGTTCCCGTTCTCCGGTGCTCAGCAGAACTGGACCACCGGTTCGGAGAGCAACTACGGCGAGTACTCCAACCCGCAGGTCGACAGCCTGATCGCGCAGGCCAACGCCGAGACCGACCAGGCCAAGGCGGCGGAACTGCTCAACCAGGCCGACCAGATCATGGCCGACGACGCGTACGTGCTTCCGCTGTACCAGAAGCCGACCTTCATCGCGTCGTACGACAACATCGCCAACATCCGCAACAACTCGACCCTCGACGGGCCGGTCTACAACATGCAGGAATGGGGCATCCGGAAGGGCTGACCCCCTGACCGGAGTACATTACTGAGAAGTAATTCGGTGGGGGAGACCGGCGACGCCGGTCTCCCCCACCCCCTAACCGCACAAAACCACCACAACTAGACAGGTCGCGCCGCCCGGTTCCGCCGTCACGAGCGGCGTGCTGGTCGAACTTCAGCAGGAAGACCTCCATGCTCGCCTTCGCATTGCGCCGGCTGCTCGTGTCGGTGCCGATCCTCATCTTGTCGACGTTCGTCGTCTTCGTGATGGTGTCGCTGTCGGCCAACCCGCTCAGCAACCTCATCACCCGAAATCCGCCACCGCCACCGCAGACCATCGCCGCCGAGACCCACCGGCTGCACCTGGACCAGCCGCTGATGGAGCGGTACTGGAACTGGATCACCGGCATCTTCCGCGGCGACTTCGGCCCGTCCGTCAACTCGACGATGGACATCGGCTCCGAGGTCATCTCCCGCTTCGGCGTCACGTTCCGCCTGATCTTCCTCGCGATGGTCATCGCGTTGATCCTGGCGATCGTCGTCGGCGCCGTCAGCGCCGTGAAGCAGTACTCCAAGCTGGACTACACGGCCACCTTCTTCGGCTTCCTCTTCCTGTCGATGCCCGCGTTCTGGCTCGCGGTGCTCCTGAAGCAGGCCGGCATCAACATCAACAACGCCGTCGGCGACCAGGTCTTCTACACGATCGGCGCGAGTTCGATCTACGTGAAGGGCGGCTTCTGGGCGCACTTCACGGACGTGCTGGGGCACATGATCCTGCCGACCATCTCGCTGGCGCTGATCTCCTACGCCTCCTGGAGCCGCTTCCAGCGCGGGTCGATGCTCGAGGTGCTCAACAGCGACTACGTGCGGCTCGCCCGCGCCAAGGGCCTGTCCCGCGGCGTCGTGATGCGGCGGCACGCGCTGCGCAACGCCCTCATCCCGCTGACCACCGTCACCGCGCTGGACCTCGCGTCCATCATCTCCGGCGCCGTCGTGACCGAGAAGGTGTTCCAGTGGCAGGGCGCGGGCACCTTCCTGCTCGACGCCATCGCCCAGAGCGACGTCTACGCCGTCGAGGCCTGGCTGCTGATCTCGGCGACCTTCGTCATCCTGTTCAACCTTGTCGCCGACCTGCTGTACGGCGTGCTCGACCCGAGGATCCGCCATGCCTGAGCCTTCGACCACCGAAACCACCGCGACGGCCCAGCTGCAGGACAGCCCCAAGGGCACCGTCGAGCGCGAGTTCACCGTCCAGGAGCGCGGCCAGTTCCAGCTGGTCCTGCGCCGCTTCATGCAACACCGGCTGGCCGTGGCGAGCCTGATCCTGCTGATCGTGATCGTGCTGCTGGCCTATGTCGGCGGCTGGCTCTGGAAGTACGGGCCCGAGGACATCACGCCGGACAACTCCGAGGCGCCGTCGCTGGCGCACCCGTTCGGCACCGACGCGGTCGGCAAGGACATGCTGGCCCAGGTGCTCCGCGGCACCCAGATCTCGCTGCAGATCTCCGTGCTGGTCGCGATCTTCTCCACGGTCGTCGGCACGATCTGGGGCGCGGTCGCCGGCTACTACCGCGGCTGGATCGACACCGTCCTGATGCGCATCGCCGACCTCGTGCTGACCCTGCCGCTGCTGGCCGTCGCCGCCGTGCTCGGCCACAACGCGGGCGGCAGCTGGTGGCTGATCGCGGTCGTCATCGCCGGCCTGTACTGGGCCTACGTGTCCCGCGTCGCGCGCGGCGTGGTGCTGTCGCTGCGGGAGAAGGAGTTCATCGAGGCGGCCCGCGCGCTCGGCGCCGGTGACGGCCGGATCATCTTCCGCCACCTGGTGCCCAACGCGCTCGGTTCGGTGATCGTGAACGCGACGATCCTGGTGTCCATCGGCATCCTGCTGGAGACCGCGCTGTCGTTCCTCGGCTTCGGCGTGCGGCCGCCGGACACCTCGCTCGGCCTGCTGGTGAGCAGCGCGCAGACGGCGGTCGACACCCGCCCGTGGCTGTTCTACTTCCCGGGCCTGTTCATCATCCTGATCGCGCTGACGATCAACTTCATCGGGGACGGGCTCCGCGACGCGTTCGACCCCCAGCAGACGAAGGTGCGCGCATGACCTCGTTCGACTCCCAGACGACGGCCGACCCCGTCCTCTCGGTGGAGGACCTCACCGTCCAGTTCCCCAGCGACGACGGCCTGGTGCAGGCCGTCCGCGGTGTGAGCTACCAGCTCGGCCGCGGTGAGGTGCTGGGCGTCGTCGGTGAATCCGGTTCCGGCAAGTCGGTGACCTCGCTGGCGATCATGGGCCTGCTGCCCCGCTCGGCGCGCGTCAAGGGCACGATCAACTTCAAGGGCCGCAACCTGCTGGAGCTGTCCGAGAAGGAGATGACGCGGGTCCGCGGCAGCGGCATCGCGATGGTCTTCCAGGACCCGATGACGTCGCTGAACCCGGTCTACCCGGTGGGCGACCAGATCGCCGAGGCCATCACCGCGCACCACGACGTGCGCAAGGACGTGGCCCGCAAGCAGGCCGTGGAGCTGCTGGACCTGGTGCGCATCCCGAACCCGCAGCAGCGGGCCACGGAGTACCCGCACCAGCTCTCCGGCGGTATGCGGCAGCGCGTGGTGATCGCGATCGCGATCGCCAACCGGCCCGAGGTGATCATCGCCGACGAGCCGACGACCGCGCTGGACGTGACGGTGCAGGCGCAGGTGCTGGACGCGCTGCAGGCGGCGAAGCAGGAGACCGGCGCCGCGATGGTGCTGATCACCCACGACCTCGGCGTCATCGCCGGGCAGGCCGACCGGGTGCAGGTCATGTACGCGGGCAAGGTGGTCGAGGCCGGCACGGTCGACGACATCTTCTACGCCCCGCGCATGCCCTACACGCTGGGCCTGCTCGGCAGCCTGCCGCGGCTGGACATCAAGACCGACCGGCTCACCCCGATCGCGGGTTCGCCGCCCTCGGTGGTCAACATGCCGCCGGGCTGCCCGTTCAGCCCGCGCTGCCCGATGGCGCAGGACATCTGCGACCGGGAGGAGCCGGTGCTCGCGCCGACCACCGACGGTCTGCACAAGGCGGCCTGCCACTTCAGCGACGAGCTGGCCGGCCGCGAAGCCACTGATCTGTTCAACCCCACCTCGGTCGACGACGTCGACGCGGTGGCCGCGGTGACCCCCGGGGAGAAGACCGAATGAGCGAGAGCGCAGCCGGCGTGCTGCCCGAGCAGGACCAGCGGACCCCCGTGCTGTCGGCCCGCAACGTCGTCAAGCACTTCCCGGTGCGCAGCGGCGGGCTGATCCGGCGTCAGATCGGCGAGGTCCAGGCCGTGTCCGGGGTGTCGTTCGACATCTACGAGCGGGAGACGCTCGCGCTGGTCGGCGAGTCGGGGTGCGGCAAGTCGACCACCGCGCGGGTGGTGCTGAACCTGCAGCCGGCCACCGCGGGCGAGGTGTTCTTCGAGGGCACCGAGCTGAGCAAGCTGCAGCGCAAGCAGATGCAGTCCCTGCGCAGGCAGATGCAGATCGTGTTCCAGGACCCGTACGCCTCGGTCGACCCGCGCATGCCGGTCAACGAGATCATCGCGGAGCCGCTGCGGATCCACAACCTGTACGAAAAGGGCGGCCGGGAGCGGGTGCGCGAGCTGCTCGCCACGGTCGGCCTGCGGCCCGAGCACGGCAACCGGTACCCGCACGAGTTCTCCGGCGGCCAGCGGCAGCGCATCGGCATCGCGCGGGCGCTCGCGCTGCAGCCGAAGCTGCTGGTGCTGGACGAGCCGGTGTCGGCGCTGGACGTGTCCATCCAGGCCGGTGTGCTGAACCTGCTGCAGGACCTGCAGTCGGAGTTCGGGCTGTCGTACCTGTTCGTGTCGCACGACCTGTCCGTGGTCCGGCACATCGCCAACCGCATCGCGGTGATGTACCTGGGCAAGATCGTCGAGACGGCGCCGTCGGAGGAGCTGTTCGAGAACCCGGCGCACCCGTACACGCAGGCGCTGATCTCGGCGATCCCGGTGCCCGACCCGCGCAAGGAACGCTCGCGGGAGCGCATCGTGATCACCGGTGACGTGCCGAGCCCGGCGAACCCGCCGAGCGGGTGCCGGTTCCGCACGCGGTGCCCGAAGTTCGCGAACGAGCTGACGGATGCGGAGCGCTCGAAGTGCATCGACGAGGAGCCGTTGCTCGTCGACCGAGGGCAGGGCCACCCGGCGGCTTGCCACTACGCACGGGCGCGGCAGCTGATCTGATTCTCAATCGCCGGCTTCGCTTCGCTACGCCCCGATCGAGAGAGTCCCTCCCGAACCCGATCTTTCAGTGTTCGGTTGCCGAGACACCGCGTCAAGGCGGGAAAGCGTGCCTTGACCCGGTGGCTCGGCAACCGATTGGGCTGGGGATCGGGTTGCGGGAGAGGGGTGGCTCG
>NZ_JBEXTX010000085.1:0-35612 GCF_040614175.1 Amycolatopsis sp. NPDC006131 | reverse complement strand
GAGCAGGGTTGTCAAGGCGGGAAAGCGTGCCTTGACAACCCTGGTCGGCGACTAAAGATCGGCTGTGGATCGGGGGCGGGGGAGGTCTGGTTGGGTTGGCCGCTCTCGTTGCGTTTCCGGGCGGCGGTTGGCGCGCGGTGTAAACCGATCGGATGACAGCTTGGCCCCTCAGGAACTCCGGAACCTGAAAGTGCGTCTCATTCACGAACTGCCGTTCCACTGGTGAGCGAGGAGGCCGGATGCGCCTGCGCGGTCTCGCGGTGCTCGTCCTCGTCCTGCTCGTCGCCTGTGAGGCTCCCCAGCGGCCCGCCTCGCCGGATCCTCGCTCCGCCGTCGACGAGGCCCTCACAACCCTCGCCGGGGAAGCCGCCGTCGCGTATCGGGTTCCTGGTGCGACCCTCACCGTCACCAAGGGCGGGCTCGTCGAGGGGCAGGTTCCAGTGCAGGACGACACCGTGCGGGCCCTCCGGGTGGGTGGCTCGCTCTACGTCCGCGCCTCCCCGGCCTACTGGCAGCGGCAGGGCATGTCCGCGCCCCGCGCCGAGCGGTTCGGCTCCCAGTGGACCAGGGCGGACCGCGGGGTGCCGTTCGACCCGGGGCGGCTCATGGCGCCCCAAGTCGTGGCCGCCGCGCTGCGGGCCGCCTTGCCCGTGGGCGTGCTGCCCGTCCAAGTGGGCGGCGCGTTGGACCTGGGCGGTCTGCGCGTCACCGCCACCTCGCCCCACCGCGTGCTCAGCTTCCCGCCCGCTTTCCTCGGGCCCATCGCCGGCCAGTTCGGGCCGCACGAGATCGCCCTCGGCGACGTGCACCTGCCCGGCCTGCGCGAACGCCTCGACGAAGGGGTGGCCGAACTCGGGCAGCCCCTCATCGCCGGACCGGTCGTCGCCGCCAGGGTCACCGACCACGAACTCCGCTGCACGGCCGGCGGCGCCTGCACGGACACGGTCCGCGTCGACAATCGCCTGCTCGGCGCGGCCCCCGGGGCGGCCGCGCGCGTCAGCCTCACCTCGGCCGTCACCTCCGACGCCCTCGGCACCCGCACCTGCGAACGGGAGGTCGTCCTCCCGCTGGACACCGCCGCCGACGTCTCCTGCTCGGTCAAGTTCACGCTGCCCCGGGCCGACGGCGCGACCAGGCTGCAGGCCGCGCCGTCGGTGACCGCCGAACCCGTCGCCCTCGTCGACCCCGGCGCGCTCAACCGCGACATCGCCGCCGAGCTAGGCCCGTAGCAGCGGGATCACCGGCGCGAACTCCTCCATCGACATCTCGAACACCGTGAAGTACGTGAACCCGTACCGCTCGCGCATCGCCCGGATCGTCGCCGCGATCTGCTCCGGCGTCCCGGCCAGCATCTGCGGCGCGTCCACCAGCCGGGCGGCCGACCAGCCCAGCTCCGACGGCACCCCGGCCAGCCACTCCTCCAGGGCAGGAACCGGATCGTCGGCCACCACGACGTTCTGGATCAGCATGTTGAACTCCAGCGGCCGCGTGGTCGCGGACCGCACGAAGCCCACCCGGTCGTCCAGCTCCGCGGCGGAAGCCACGTCGAACGTCCCCGGCGGGTAGCCGCGCGCGTGCTTCAACCCGGCGAACCCGACGATGTCCGCGTGCTCCGCCGCCAGCCGCAGCACCCCGTCGCTGTTGCCCGCGATCAACAGCGGCGGCGCGTCGTCCAGGCGGTCCCGCAGCACCTCGATCGTCCGGGCCAGGTGCTTGATCCGCTCGGCCGGCAGCGCGAACGGCAGCCCGGCGTCGTCGAACTCGGACTTCATGTGCCCGGACCCGAGCCCGACGTCCAGCCGGCCGCCGGTGAGCAGCGCGGTCGAGGAGACCTCCCGCGCCAGCAGCACCGGGTTGTAGAAGGGCGCGTTGAGCACCAGGTGCCCCACCCGCACGCGCTCGGTCGCGTGCGCGGCGGCGACCAGCGCCGGGAACGGCGCGGGCATGCCGAGGTGGTCGGGGATGGTGATGGTGTCGTAGCCCAGTTCCTCGGCGCGACGGCACTTGGCCGCCCAGTCGTCGCGCCCGGTCAGGAACCGCAGGGAAACACCGAAGCGGTAGTCGGTCATGCCGTGACGCTAGGCAGGAAAAAGCCCTTCCGCCGCGGGTTTCGCCAGCGGCGGAAGGGCCAGGGGAGAACTCAGGCGTTGCCGTCGAACAGGCTGGTGACCGAGCCGTCCTCGAACACCTGCTGGATCGCCTCCGCCAGCAGCGGCGCGATCGACAGGACCGTCAGGTTCGGGAACCGCTTCTCCGGCGCGATCGGCAGCGAGTTCGTGACGATGACCTCGCGCGCCTTGCAGTTGGACAGCCGCTCGGTGGCCGGGTCGGACAAGATGCCGTGCGTGGTCGCGATGACGACGTCCGCGGCGCCCTCGGCGAGCAGCGCGTCGGTGGCCTTCACGATCGTGCCGCCGGTGTCGATCATGTCGTCCACCAGGATGCACAGCTTGCCCTCGACCTGGCCGACGACGCGGTTGGCCACCGCCTGGTTCGGCTTGTCGGGGTCACGCGTCTTGTGGATGAACGCGATCGGCCGGTCGCCCAGCTGGGCGGCCCACTTCTCGGCCAGCCGCACGCGGCCGGAGTCCGGCGAGACCACGGCGATGTCGGCGTCGCCGTAGGTCTTCTTGATGTGATCGGCCAGCAGGGTCTGCGCGAACAGGTGGTCCACCGGTCCGTCGAAGAAGCCCTGGATCTGCGCGGTGTGCAGGTCGACCGTCATGATCCGGTCGGCGCCCGCGGTCTTGAACAGGTCGGCGATCAGCCGGGCCGAGATCGGCTCGCGGCCCTTGTGCTTCTTGTCCTGCCGCGCGTACGGGTAGAACGGCATGACCACGGTGATGCGCTTGGCGCTGGCGCGCTTGAGCGCGTCCACCATGATCAGCTGCTCCATCACCCACTCGTTGATGGGCGTGGTGTGGCTCTGGATGACGAAGGCGTCCGTGCCGCGGACCGACTCCTCGAAACGCACGAACAGCTCGCCGTTGGCGAACGTGTGCGCCGTCTGCGGGGTGATCGTCACGTTGAGGTGCTCAGCGACCTCCTCCGCGAGTTCCCGGTGTGCGCGGCCGGAGAAGAGCATCAGGTTCTTCTTCGGCGTGCCGGACTTAGGACTCATCAGACGACTCCCGCTCGGTCTCTTCCTTGTTTTCCTGCGCGGCGAGCGCAGCCTGAGCCGCCTCCGCCGCTGGAGTACCCGGCCTGCGCCGGGGCACCCAGCCTTCAATATTGCGCTGTGGTCCAGTCGACACCGCCAGCGCCCCCGGCGGGACGTTCCGCCTGATCACAGTGCCAGCGCCCGAGTACGCACCGTCACCAACGGTGACCGGCGCGACGAACATGTTGTCCGATCCGGTCTTGACATGGGAACCGATGGTGGTGTGGTGCTTGCGCACGCCGTCGTAGTTGACGAACACGCTGGACGCGCCGATGTTGCTGTACTCGCCGATCGTCGCGTCCCCGACGTAGGTCAGGTGCGGCACCTTCGTGCCGGTGCCGATGTCGGCGTTCTTGGTCTCGACGAACGTGCCGATCTTGCCCTTGTCGCCCAGCTTGGTGCCCGGCCGCAGGTAGGCGAACGGGCCGACGCTCGCGCCCGCGCCGATCTCGGAGTCGTAGCCGTGCGCGCGGACCACCTGGGCGCCGGCGCCGACGGTGACGCCGGTGAGCGTCGTGTCCGGCCCGATCACCGCGCCCTCGCCGACCTTCGTGCCGCCCTTGAGCTGCACGCCCGGCTCGATCACCACGTCACGGGCCAGTTCGACGTCCACGTCCAGCCACACCGACGCCGGGTCGACCACGGTCACCCCGGCGCGCTGCCAGCGCTGCACGAGGCGGCGGTTCAGCTCCGCGCCGATCGCGGCGAGCTGGACGCGGTCGTTGACGCCCTCGGTCAGCCACGGGTCGTCCACGACGAGCGCGCCGACGCCACGGCCGTCGCCGCGGGCGATCGCCAGCACGTCGGTCAGGTACAGCTCGCCCTGTGCGTTGTCGGTGGACAGCCGGGTCAGCGCGTCGGCCAGCACGGCCGCGTCGAACGCGTAGACGCCGGAGTTGATCTCGTCGATCTCCAGCTGCTCCGGCGACGCGTCCTTCTGCTCGACGATCGCGGTGACCGCGCCGGCCGCGTCGCGCACGATCCGGCCGTAACCGGTCGGGTCGGCGACCACGGACGTCAGAACCGTGACCGCGTGGCCGTTCTCGCGGTGCTCGGCCAGCAGCGCGGCCATGGTCTCGGTGTCCAGCAACGGGACGTCGCCGTAGCTGACGAGAACTGTGCCCGAAAGTCCTTCCGGCAGAACGGACAAAGCACACGAAACCGCGTCGCCGGTGCCGTTCTGCTTCTCCTGCACCGCGGTCGCGACGGGCCGCCCGAGCGCCTCGCCGACCTTGCCCAGGTGCTCGGTGACGGCCTCCCGGCCGTGCCCGACGACGACGACCAGGTGGTCCGGCGAAAGCCCGGCTGCGGCCCGCACGGCGTGCTCGACCAGCGGCCTCCCGGCCAGCGGGTGCAGCACCTTCGGGGTGTTCGAACGCATCCGGGTGCCCTCGCCCGCGGCGAGGATGACAGTGCTCAGCGGGCCGGTCACGGCACTCCCAACGAATACGGGACGGGTGGTGGCGGGGCCCGATCCTACGTGTCCTGCCTGGCAGCCGGCTGTGGGTCGCCCTCGGAGCCGGGTTCCGCCTCTGCGATAAGGGACTCGCCCGCCGTCGACTGGGCCGTCGCGACCTGGTTCCCGCCGCCGCGTTTCGCCTGGTACATCGCGGCGTCGGCGCGGGCGAGCACCTGGTCGGCCCGCTCCTGCGGGCGCAGCGACACCAGCCCCACCGAAAGGGTTACCCCGTGCGACAGGTGGTGGGGCAGCGAGTCGACCGCGGTGACCGCCCGGCCCAGCGCCTGCTTGGCCGCCGAGACCGGCGCGCCGGGCAGCAGCGCGACGAACTCGTCGCCGCCGTAGCGGGCCACGATGTCGTCACCGCGCAACGCGTCCCGCAGCGTCGAGGCGACCACGCGCAGCACGTCGTCGCCCTCGGCGTGCGAATGCTGGTCGTTGACGCCCTTGAAGCCGTCCAGGTCGATCAGCGCGACCGCGAGCGGCTGGGCCGTGGTCGACGCGGACAGCGTGCGCAGGTGCTCGTCCAGCGCGCGCCGGTTGGGCAGACCGGTCAGCGGGTCCTGCAGCGCCTGCTGGCTGATCGCGCCGTGCTGAGCGGACAGCCGCTCGTGCTCGCGGCGCGTGTCCAGGGTCGCCAGCTGCGACTCCCGCATGTGCCACAGCTCGACCTCCAGCGCGGCCGAGTACTCCGCCAGCGCCCGCGACGACTCGCTGTCGGCGTCGCTGTCCAGCCGCGCGATCTCCCGCATCAGGTGCAGGTTCATCGACGGCATCGAGTTGTCCTCGGCGAGGGTGAGCTTCGTGGCGTGCAGCGCCTTCAGCGCGTCGTCGTGCTGGCCTGCGTGTTCCAGGCAGCGGGCCAGCGCGATCGTGACGATGACCTGCTCGTGCGGGTAGCCCGGCTCGATCAGCAACCGCCGCAGCCGGTCGACGTGCGCCGGCTCCGGCGCGGCCAGCGCGAGGGCGGCCGCCAGCACGCCCACCTGGTCGACCGCGGCCACGCCGATCTTCCGCGGGAACAGCGACTCGGCGAACGGGGCCTCGACCGCGACGGCCATCGAGGCGGCCGTGCTGAACTTCGCGGCCGCCTCCTCGTGCCGCGCCACCCGCTCCAGCCGCAGGCCCCAGCCCAGCAGCATCTTGATGCGGTTCATCAGCTGCAGCGTGATCTCGTGCGGACCGGCGGTCTCCCGGATGGCCTGGTGGGCCCTCGCGATGACCTCCTCGGCCGCCTCGTACACGCCCAGCTGGTTGAGCACGATCCAGCAGTCCAGCAGCGCGCTGGACTGGGCCTTGGCCCACTCCCGGCGCGACATGTGCATGTCCGGCGTGTTCGAATCGTCCAGGATCGCCAGCGCCCTGGCGATCTCGGTCAGCGCCGCGTCCTCCTGCTTGGCCAGCACCAGGCGGCGGCCGCGCAGGGCGTGGGCGTCGGCGCGGAACAACGCGAGGCCGTGGCGGCGGGTGTGGGCCAGCATCTCGTCGAGCAGCGGCTCGGCTTCGGCGGCGAGACCGCGGGTGACGAGCCTGCCCAGCGACGCCGCGCGGAGGAGCTGGGAGACCAGTACCGGCTCACCCCGGCGCTGGGCCTCGTCGAGGAGCTCGTCCATCGTCCGGACGATCTCGAGCTGCTCGCCGTGCTCCGTGTGCTGCACGGCGGCGATCAGTTCCCGGGCGCGCCCGGCCAGCCAGGCATCGGAGAGCTCGGCCAGTGCCGGCCGCCTGGTCTTCGGTCTGCTCTCGCCTTGCAGCGTGGCGCACCCCCTTCGGGCACGTCGGGGTAGGGCACGGCAGCTCCGCCGCCAGGACTCGAACCTGAACTATCAGAACCAAAATCTGAGGTGCTGCCAATTACACCACGGCGGATCGTGCCTGGTCAGGATAGCGACGTCGAAAAACCGCGCCAGTCCTGGGGTTGTGTCCGAGGTTTGAACGGCTCCCCAGGGGGCAAAACCTCCTGTACCGTAACTTACGGAAACGTAGGTTAGGACGACCTTTCTCAGGGTTTGCCCAGGTAGGAAGAAGTGTTGCGCATGACATCCACTCCGGTAATGGAACCACCTCAGACCAAGGGCCCGAAACCGGTCATCGCCGGTCAGCGAGGCGCCGGTGTTCAGTTCTCGGTCTACCTCGGCGTGATACTCCCGCTGGCCGCGCTCATCGCCGCCGTGCCGTTCGCTTGGGGGTGGGGACTGAGCTGGGTGGACGTCGGGCTGTTCATCGCCTTCTACGTCATCAGCGGGCTCGGGATCACCGTCTCGTACCACCGCTACTTCACGCACGGCTCGTTCAAGGCCAAGCCGTGGCTGCGCGTGGCGCTGGCCATCGCCGGCAGCTTCGCGGTGCAGGGCCCGGTCATCACCTGGGTCGCCGACCACCGCCGCCACCACGCCTTCTCCGACCGCGACGGCGACCCGCACTCGCCGTGGGCGTTCGGCACCTCGCCGCTGGCCATCGCCAAGGGCTTCTGGCACGCGCACATGGGCTGGCTGTTCGAGCGGGACACGAGCAACGCCGAGCGGTTCGCCCCGGACCTGCTCAAGGACCCGGCCATCAAGAAGGTCGACGAGCTGTTCTGGCTGTGGACGCTGCTCACGCTGACGCTGCCGGCCCTTCTCGGCGGCCTGATCACCTGGTCGTTCTGGGGCGCGGTCACCGCGTTCTTCTGGGCCGGGCTGGTCCGGGTGTGCGTGCTGCACCACGTGACGTGGTCGGTCAACTCGGTGTGCCACATGATCGGTGAGCGGCCGTTCGCGGCGCGCGACAAGTCGGCCAACTTCTGGCCGCTGGCGATCCTGTCCTTCGGCGAGTCCTGGCACAACCTGCACCACGCCGACCCGACCTCGGCGCGGCACGGTGTCAAGCGCGGCCAGATCGACATCTCGGCCCGCGTGATCTGGGCGTTCGAGAAGCTCGGGTGGGTGCACAACGTGCGCTGGCCCACCCCGCAGCGCCTGGCACGTCTGTCGTCGGAATAGTCTCTCCGGGTGGCGGGACGACGTCGAGCGAAGCGTGAGGCCACCGGGGTGCGGCCTCCGGGGCCGGTGCCCCGCGTCCGGATGACGGGCGCGGAACGCCGGCAGCAACTGCTCGACGTCGCCCGCAAGCTCTTCGCCGAGAAGGGCTTCGACGGCACCTCCATCGAGGAGATCGCCCACCGGGCGAACGTCTCCAAACCCGTGGTCTACGAGCACTTCGGCGGCAAGGAAGGCATCTACGCCGTCGTCGTCGACCGCGAGACCCAGTCCCTGCTCGACCGCATGGTGTCCACTTTGCACGGTGGGCACCCCAGGGCGATGCTCGAGCAGGCGGCCGGCGCGCTGCTGGCCTACGTCGAGGAGTCGCACGACGGCTTCCGCATCCTCGTCCGCGACTCGCCGGTGGCCAGCGCCTCCGGCACGTTCTCCACGCTGCTCAACGACATCGCGATGCAGGTCGAGCACATCCTCGCGCAGCAGTTCGACGCACGCGGCTACGACGACAAGCTCGCGCCGCTCTACGCCCAGGCGCTGGTCGGGATGGTCGCCCTGACCGGGCAGTGGTGGCTCGACGCCCGCCGCCCCAAGCGCCACGAGGTGGCCGCGCACCTGGTCAACCTGGCCTGGAACGGGCTGTCGCACCTGGAGCACAAGCCCAAACTGCGCCTGGACTGACCGGATTCCCGCTACACTGCGCCACGAGTCGACAGCACGGCGTTGGGGGCGGTGTGGTGAGTGGGGGCCGGCTCCGGCTGAGTGTGCTCGGCCCGCTCCGGGCCTGGCGCGGCGACCAGCCCCTCGACCTGGGCCCGGTCCGGCAGAAAGCCCTGCTCGCCGCGCTCGTGTTGCGCCCGGACGTGGTGGTCGGCGCAGGTGAGCTCCTCGACGACGTGTGGGGCCTCGAACCGCCGGGCACCGGCCGCCGCGTGGTGCCGGTCTACGTCCACCGGTTGCGCAAGTGCCTGCGCGCGAGTGAAGACGAGCCCGCGGACTCCGTGATCGCCCGCGACAGCAGCGGCTACCGGTTCGTGGGGGCGGCCGCCGAGGTGGACACCGCGACCCTGGACCGGATCGCGGCCGAGGCCGCGGCCGCCGAGCGTGCCGGTGATCTCGCCGTCGCGGTGCGCGCCGCCGCGGACGCGCTGGACCTGTTCGACGGTGAGCCGCTCACCGGGCTGCCCGGCCCCTTCCTCGACGGGCACCGGCTCCGGCTCACCGAACGCCGCATCGCGCTGCAGCTCGGGAAGGCCGGGTGGCAGCTGCGCCTGGGACGGCACGGCGAGGTGATCGACGAGCTGTCCGCGCTCGCCGGCGTCCACCCGCACCACGAGGAGCTGGCCGCGCTGCTGATGCGCGCGCTGTACGCGGCGGGACGGCGGGCGGACGCGCTGGCCGTGTTCACCGGGCTGCGCCGCCGCCTCGTGGACGACCTCGGCGTGGAGCCGGGCGCCGAACCGCGCCGGGTGCAGCAGGCGGTGCTGCGTGGTGACGACGTCGCGCTCGGCGTCACGCGCAAACGCCCGCCCCGCAACGAGTTGCCCGCGGACGGCGGCGAACTCGCCGGGCGTGCGGACGAGCTGGCGCGGCTCGTCGAACCGGGCGACCCGGAGCTGGTGACCGTCATTGCGGTCGACGGCGTCGCGGGCGCGGGCAAGAGCGCACTCGCCCTCCGCGCCGCCCACGTGCTGCGCCCGGACTTCCCGGACGGCTGCCTGCACCTGGACCTGCACGGGCACACCGAGGGGCACGAGCCGCTGCGCCCGGCGCACGCGCTGGCCCGGCTGCTGCGGACGATCGGCGTCGACACCGGGCCGGTCGGGCCGGACGTCGACGAGCTGGCCGCTACCTGGCGGTCGGCGACCGCGTCCTCGCGGCTGCTGCTGGTGCTCGACGACGCGAAGAGCGCCGAGCAGGTGCGGCCGTTGCTGCCCTCCGGCGCGGGCAGCACGGTGCTGGTGACGAGCAGGCAACGGCTGACCGGGTTGCCCGCCGACCGCCGGGTGTCGCTCGACGTGCTCGACGCCGTTGCCGCGGAAGGACTTCTGCGCCGGGTCGTCGGTGCCGAGCGGGTCGGGCGGGAGCCCGGCGCGGTGCGCGAGCTGGTCCGGTTGTGCGGCGGGTTGCCGCTGGCGCTGCGGATCGCGGGCGCCCGGCTGCAGAACCGTCCGATGTGGACCGTCGAGCACCTGGTGGAGCGGCTCGCCGACGACGAGCGCAGGCTGGGCGAGCTGACCGCGGAGGACCACGGCGTCGAGGCGGCGCTGCGGCTGTCCTACCGCCAGCTCGCGGCCGCCGAGCAGCGCACGTTCCGGGTGCTCGGGCTGGCGCCGACGGTCGAGTTCGACGCGCGGGCGGTGGCCGCGATGCTCGGGCTAGCCGAACCGGTGGCGGGGGATTCGCTGGAACGCCTGGTGGACGCGAGCCTGCTGCTGCAGCCGGCCCCGGGGCGCTACCGGCTGCACGACCTGGTGGCGGTGTTCGCGCGGCGGCTGGGCGCGGACGAGCCCGCGGCCAGGGGCGGGGTGCTGCGGCTGTACGCGGCCGCCGCGCGGATCGCGAGCGACTGGGGCGTCCACGACCCGTCGAGCGGGCCGCCGGTGGACGACGTGCCGTTCACCGGCTGGGCGGACGCGGCGGGCTGGCTCGACTCGGCAGGCGGCGAGCTGCCGGACGTCGTCCGCTACGCGGCGGAGGCCGGGGAAGCGGACCACGCGTGCTGGATCGCCGAGGGGCTCGTCGAGTACCTGGTCCGGCAGGGCCGCTACGACGAGTGCCGCGCGGCGCTGGAGATCGCGCTCCCGCTCGCCGAGCAGTGCGCCGACCCGCGGATGCGGTCCGCGGTGCGGTTCGGGTTCGGGGTCGCGGAGGGCATGCAGGGCCGCTACGAGCGGAGCCGCCCGTGGCTGCACGAGGCGCTGCGGATCAGCAGGCAGGCCGGGGACCGCCGGGAGGAGGCCCGCGCGCTCTGCGGCCTCGGCACGCTCGCGGTGGCGTGCGGCGACACCGGCGAGGCGCTCGCCCTGCTGCACGAGGCCCACGAGCTGGGGCGCAGGCTGGACGACCCGTTCCTGTGCGGGATGGCGGTCGCCAACATCGGCCTGACCCACCTGCGGCTCGGCCGGTTCGGCGAGGCCCGCGCCTGCCTGGAGCAGGGGGTCGCGTTCGGCGAGAAGATCGGGCGGCCGCGGGCGGTGGCGATGGCGGTGGGGAGTCTGGGGAAGTTCCACCTGGCGGTCGGACGGCACGCGGAAGCAGTGGGCGCGTTGCGCCGGGCCGCGGGGGCCGCCGAGGAGGCCGGGGACATCGCGCTGACCGCCGACTGCCTGTCGATGTGGGGCGCGGCGGAGTCCGGGCTCGGCAATGCGGAGGCGGCGCTGGAGCTGCAGCGGAGGGCGTTCGCGCTGGTCACCGAGCGGACCCGGCCGCAGCTGGAGCTGGAGATCCGCAACCGGCTGGGCGCGAGCCTGCTCGCGGTCGCGGACGTGTCTGGGGCGCGGGAGCAGTTCGAGGTGGTGCTGGCCCGGACCTCGGGTGATCACGTGGAACGGGTGCGGGCGGGTGCGGGGTTGGCGGCGTGTGAGGGGCCGGGTCGTTGATCAGGCGGCGTGGCCGGGCAGGGCCGTTTCCGTGCGCAGGGCGCGCAGGATGTCCAGCTCGCGCTCGATGTCGCGTCGCTTGGCTTCCAGGCGTTCGGCTTGCTCGGCGAGCAGCTCCTCCAGCACGCCGTTGCGCTCCTCGGGCGGGGCCTCCAGGCAGGGGAGCAGTTCGTTGACCGTGGCGCTGCACAGGCCGGCCGCGAACAGGTGCTGGATCAGGACCACCCGCTCGACCATCGAGCTGTCGAAGTCGCGCCACCCGCCCGGCGTGCGCGACGAGCGGATGAGCCCCTGTTCCTCGTAGTACCGCAAAGACCGGGTGCTGACCCCGGTGGCCTCCGCCAGCTCCCCGATGCGCATGAGCCCTCCTCCAGACCGTCCGCCGCTCCCCATTCTTGCAATTGACACCGGTGTGAAGTTTCACGATGTGCGGTGCACAGCCAAACTCCGTGAAAGGAACCTCCGTGCACTGGTTCTACCTCGGCGTCGCCGTTCTCTTCGAGATCGCGGTCGCCATCTCCGCAGGCAAGGCCCAGGGCTTCACCCGGCCCGCCTGGACCGCCGCCACGCTGGTCAGCGGCGGCATCGCCACCTACCTCCTCAGCCTGGCGCTGCTGACGTTCGACGTGGGCGTCGGCTACGCGATCTGGACCTCCGTCGCCGGCGTCGGGATCGTCGTCCTCGGCGTCGTCCTGTTCGGTCAGCGCCTCGACTGGCGCAAGGTGCTCGGCATCGCCGCCGTCATCGCCGGCGTCGTCGGCCTCCAGCTGAGCGGAGCCGCGTGATGGCGCGCCGCACGTCCACCGCACCCGCCGCCGCCTGGCCCGTCCTCCTGCTCGCCGGCGCCTTCGAAGTCGGCTACGCCCTGTCCGTCGGCGGCAGCCAGGGCTTCACCGTGCTCTCCTGGTCGCTCGTCGCGGTCGTCTTCTTCCTGCTCACGCTCTTCGCGCTGAGCCTCGCCCTGCGCAGCATCGACGTGGGCATCGGCTACGCGGTCTGGGCCGGCATCGGCGCCGCCGGAGCCGCCCTGCTCGGCCCGGTGTTCTTCGACGAGAGCCTCACCCCGGCCAAGGCGCTGTGGCTCACGGTGATCATCGCCGGCGTCGTGTGGCTCAAGCTCGCCGACCGCCCTCGGGCCTGATGCGTGTCAGAGCCGTGTCAGCCGGGTGTCAGCGCCGGCCGTGATGGTGGGTCCCAGCAACCGCCACGAAAGGATCCCCGGTGACTCAGACGGTTCCCATCCCGAACGGACTCCCCACCGACCGCGACGCCGGCCCCTTCGACCCGCCCACCGGGTTCACCCGGCTGCGCGAGTCCCGCCCGGTCTGCCCGCTGGTCTTCCCCGACGGCCACGAGGGCTGGCTGGTCACCGGCTACGACGAGGTCCGGCAGGTGCTGGCCGACACCCGGTTCAGCTCCCGCCTGGACCTCGACATCATCCACGTGCCGTACCCGACCCCGGGCATGCCGGAGCAGACCGAGCCGTCCCCGCAGATGCCCGGCCTGTTCATCTCCATGGACCCGCCGGACCACACCCGGCTGCGGCGCAGGCTCACCGGCGCCTTCACCGTCAAGCGCATGAAGCAGCTCGAAGAGCACATCAACGACATCGCCGAGCGGCACCTGGACCAGATGGCGCGGCTCACCCCGCCGGTCGACCTGGTCAAGGAGTTCGCGCTGCCGGTGCCGTCGCTGGTGATCTGCGAGCTGCTCGGCGTCCCGTACGAGGACCGGGAGACGTTCCAGCACAACGCGGCGCGGTTCATGGTCAAGGACATCGAGCTGGAGGAGAAGATCGCCGTCGTCGGCGCGCTCACCGGCTACCTGGCGGAGCTGGTCACCCGCAAGCGCGCCGAGCCCGGCGAGGACATCCTGTCCGACCTGGCCCGGCAGGACGACCTCAGCATCGAGGAGCTGACCGGCATCGCCTTCCTGCTGCTGCTCGCCGGGCACGAGACGACGGCGAACATGTTGGGCCTGGGCACCTTCGCGCTCCTGGAGCACCCCGCGCAGATGGCCGATCTGCGTGCGAACCCGGAGCTGGTGCAGGGCGCCGTCGAGGAACTCCTGCGGTACCTGTCCGTCGCCGACGTCTTCTACCGTTACGCCACCGAGGACCTCGAAGTCGGCGGCGAAACGATCCCCAAGGGGGCGACCGTCGTCGTCTCGCTGCTGTCCGCCAACCGCGACCCCCGCCGCTTCGACGAACCGGACGAGCTGGACGTGCACCGCAACGCCCGCGGGCACATGGCCTTCGGCCACGGCGTCCACCAGTGCCTCGGCCAGCAGCTGGCCCGGCTGGAGATGCGCGCCGGGTTCGCCGGGCTGCTGCGCCGCTTCCCGGACCTCCGGCTCGCCGTCCCGGCGGACGAGGTGCGGCTGCGGACCGACATGAACATCTACGGCGTGCACGAACTGCCGGTCACCTGGTGAACTCGGCGATCAGCTTCCGGTAGGTGTCGAAGGCGGGCTTGGCCGTGTAGTCGTCCCGCAGCAGGCCGAACTGGTGGAACAGGCCGGGGTTCGCGCTGTCCGCGTCCCGCAGCGCGAAGTGGGTGTAGCAGCTCACGCCCGCGTCGGCGGCAGCGCGGACGACGGCCTCCACCACCTCGGCTTGCCGCTCGGCGGAGCGCCCTGGCCCGGTCGGCCAGCCGTGCTCGGTGATGTGCAGCGGGACGTCACCGAGACCGGCCGGCGCGAGGACGTTCTCGCGGTGGTGGCGCAGCAGGCCCGCCACCGCCGCGGGCAGCTCCGCCGCCGCGACCGGCTGGAAGACGTCCGGGAAGAAGTCCAGGCCCACGTAGTCCACCTGGCGCACGAACTCGGCGCCGCCCGCCTTCGCGAGGTCCGCGATGAACGACGCGCCCGGCCCGAACAGCGGGGTGGTGTTGAAGCCGACCCGCAGATCGTGCCCGAGTTCGGCCGCCCGCTCCTTGGCCGCGGTGACCCCGGCCACGATCGCGTCGATCACGCGCGGGTAGTAGCCGTCGAGCACCGGGTTGTCCGGCACGTTCGGCTCCTCGGTGATCTGCAGCGTGCCGGTCACCGCGCCGTACTGCTCGACCAGCCGCCGCACGAACGCGCGGTAGCCGCCCACGTCCCCGCTCGCGGACTGGAACTGCGCGACGAGGTCGAGCACGCGGCCGTCGCCGGTGTACTGCGCCGCGTCCGCCGGGGTCAGCGTCTCGTGTGGACCGTCCGAAGTGGAGTCGTCGAACCCGAGGTAGGCGCGGACGAGGAACGGGCCTCCGCCCCGCAACGCGGTCAGCGCTTCCCGGATCCGCACGGGGTCGTCGGGCGGACCGCCCGCCAGTTCGCCGGAGTCGGTCCCGGTGACACCGCCGGGGTAGATGCCGAAGAGCATGCTCAGTCCTTTCCGGGCCAGGTCAGGGCGCCGCCGCGCATCTCGGCGACGAGGTTCTCCACCCACGCGATCTCCGCGCGAGTCTGGTGGAGCGCGTACTCGGCTTCGATGACGTGCAGACGCGGCACGCCGCTGTCCAGCACCGCGGCCAGCCGCTTCTGGTCGGCGTCGGCGCGTTCGGACAACCGCTGCGCGCGCTCGGTCAGCGCGGCCGCTGCGCCGTCCGGCCCGAGCGCGCCGACGTAGGCGATCGCGCCGAGGAACTCGGGGAACTCCCGCTTCGGCTCGCGGATCCGGCTGTCCAGCCTGCGCACCAGCTCGTCGCGGCCGGCGTCGGTGAGCGCGTAGACGGTCCGTTCCGGCCGGTTGCCGCTGCGTTCGGTGCCCTGCGGCGTGATCCACTCCGCCGCGGCCATCGCCTCCACAACGTCGTACAGCGTGCCCCGGTTGATGGCGCTCGCGCTGCGGGCACGCAGCTCCGTGAACACCTGGTACGGGTGCATCGGTGACTCCAGCAGAAGGCCGAGTACCGCCAGGACCAGCGGGTTCTCCAGTGCGCGACGTGGCATGGTCGAAAACTATCATCAGATTTCGACCATTACAAATCCACCCAAGCTTCCACGCCCGAACCCCGTCGTTAGGGTCTGGACCAGCCGTGGACGGGAGGGGTATGAGCGACCAGGGAACCGACGAGGGTTACGCCAGGGGCCTGAAGAACCGCCAGATCAGCATGATGGCGATCGGCGGCGCGATCGGAACCGGCCTGTTCCTCGGGGCGGGTGCGGCGATCGAGACGTCCGGGCCCGCGCTGATCGCCTCATACGCCGTCGCGGGCGTGGTCATCTTCCTGATCATGCGCGCGCTCGGCGAGCTGCTGATGTACCGGCCGGTGTCCCGCAGCTTCGTCGACTACGCCGAGGAGTTCGTCGGCCGCTTCGCCGGGTTCGCCACCGGCTGGGTCTACTGGCTGATGTGGGTGGTCACCGCGATGGCCGAGATCACCGCCGCCGGGATCTACGTGCAGTACTGGTTCCCGGACATCCCGCAGTGGGTCACCGCGGCGGTCGTGCTCGGGCTGTTGTTCCTGGCCAACCTGATCTCGGTCAAGGTGTTCGGCGAGTTCGAGTTCTGGTTCTCGATGATCAAGGTCGTGACGATCGTCGGGGCGATCGTGCTCGGGCTCGCGGTCATCGTGTTCGGGATCGGGCCCGCCGGTGAGCACGCGACGTTCGCGCACCTGGTCAGCGACGGCGGGTTCCTGCCGCACGGCGCGGGCAGCGCGCTGCTGGCGTTGCAGAGCGTCATGTTCGCCTACCTCGGCGTCGAGCTGATCGGGCTGACCGCGGGCGAGGCGGAGAACCCCCGGGTCGTGCTGCCGAAGGCGATCAACAGCGTGATGGTGCGGATCGGGGTGTTCTACGTCGGCGCGCTGGTGGTGCTGCTGTCGCTGGTGCCGTGGACCGAGTTCCACGGCGGCGAGAGCCCGTTCGTGCGGGCCTTCGACGCGGTCGGCATCCACGGCGCGGCGGGGATCATCCAGTTCGTCGTGCTGACCGCGGCACTGTCCTCGTGCAACTCGGGCATCTACTCGACCGGCCGGATGCTGCGCACCCTCGCCGTGCACCGGTCGGCGCCCGCCGCGTTCGGCAAGCTGTCGAAGCGGCAGGTGCCCGCGGCGAGCATCACCGCGTCCGCGATCGTCATGGCGGCCGGCATCCTGATCAACGCGGTCGTGCCGGAGAAGGCGTTCGCCTACATCACCAGCGTCGCCACCGTCGGGGTGCTGTGGACGTGGGGCGTGATCGTGGTGTGCCAGCTGGTCTACCGCCGCCGCAGCGACCGCGGCGAGCTGCCCGCGTCGGAGTTCCGCATGCCGGGCGCGCCGTGGACCGGGTACCTGGCGCTGGCGTTCCTCGCGCTGGTCGTGGTGCTGCTCGGGTTCGGTGAGGACACCCGGGTGGCCCTCTACGTCACGCCGATCGTGGCGGTGGTCATCGGGGCGGGCTACCTGCTGAGCAACCGGCCGTCGCGCGTCAAGCAGCGGGCGTGATGCGCAGGAGCTTGTCGTCGTTGCCGTCCGACGTGGTCACGTACAGCGCGCCGTCGGGGCCGCTGCGCACCGCGCGCAGCCGGCCGTAGGTGTCGTCGAACTCGGCGGGCAGGTAGACCTCGGTGACCGCGCCCGCCGGGTCCACCGTGAACATCAGCATCTTCTGGCCCTTGAGCGCGACCACGGCCAGCCTGCCGTCCAGCGCGCCCCACTGCGGCCCGGACACGAACGCCGCGCCGCAGATCGCCTCGGTGATGTCCCCGGAGGTCCACAGTGGCCGGACGGCGTCCGGGAACCGCTGCAGGTCCGTCATCGGCACGTCCTCGTCGTAGGAGTCGACGGTGCCGCCCTGCGACGGGTCCCAGCCGTAGTTGCCGCCGGCGCGGATCAGGTTGATCTCGTCGTCGAACGTCGGCCCGTGCTCGCCCACGAAGACCTGGCCGGTGCCCGGGCGCACCGCCACGCCCTGGATGTTGCGGTGCCCGTAGCTGTAGATCCGCTGCTCGTTCGGGTCGGTCGAGGAGATGAACGGGTTGTCCGGCAGCGGCGCACCCGTGTTCAGGTCGATGCGCAGCACCTTGCCGCCGAGGCTGTGCCGGTCCTGCGACACGTCCGGCCGCGCGGTGTCGCCGGTGCCGACGAGCAGCGCCCCGTCCGCGGCGATCTCCGGGCGGCACCCGGAGTGGCGGCCGCTCTGGTTGACCGGCAGCCCGGTCAGCAGGTCGCGCACCTTCGTCGCGCTGCGCTCGTCCGCCGACAGCGTCCAGGTCACCAGACGGACGTCGACCGCGCGGCCGCCCTCCTGGTGCGTCTGGCAGGTGGTGAACCGGCGGCTGGTGGCGAAGTCCGGGTGCACGACCATCCCCATCAGACCGCCCTCGCCACGCGCCCACACATCGGAGAAGTCGGCCTGGACCTGGCTGACCGCGGTGCCGCGCACCAGCGCGAGCCGCCCCGGCCGCTGGGTGACGAGCATCGAACCGCCGGGCAGGAAGCCGACGTCCCAGCCGTGCTGCAGCCCGCCGGTCACGACGTCCACCTTCAGCGCGAGGCTCTGCCCGCTGACCGTGGTGGGCGCGGCGACGGTGGCCGGGGTCGACGGCAGGTCCTGTGCGGGCGAAGACGAGCAAGCCGTGACGGCGAGGACGGCGAGCAGTACGGCCCCGATGCGGCGCATGGGGTCATTGTGCCCGGTGTCCGGTGAAGTCCGGGTCTTGATCGCGGGTTTCGGTGCGGTAGATCGTCAGGCCCCGCCGCTGGTAGTTGGCCAATGCGGCGGGCTGCCCGTCGAGCGTGCACGTGTGCACCCACACGCGACTGGTCGGCTCCGCCCCCGGCCAGCGCTCCGGCAGGTCCCACGCCCGCCGCAGCGCCACCGTCAGCAGGTGCCCGCCGATCCCGCGGCCGGTGAACGCGGGCAGCAGCCCGAAGTAGGCCAGTTCCACCTCGCCCGGCTTGGTGCCGTCCAGTTCGGCGTACCCGGCCGGGGTGCCGCGCAGGTACGCCACCCAGGTCTCGTAACCGGGCTGCGCCAGCAGGTCCAGCCACCGCTGCCGGTCCCAGCCGAGCCGGTCCGTCCACTGCCAGTCACCGCCGACGGTGGTGTAGAGGAAGCGGTTGAACTCCGGGCTCGGCACCTCGGCGCGGGTGATGGCGACCGGCTCGTCCGGCGCGGCGGACGGCCGGATCGCGGCCGGGTCCGTCTGCTCCAGGTACCAGGTGGTGATCTCCATGTCCCGATCGTCCCACCGCGATCTCCTGCTGGAGGAGGAGAACGTGCGGCCGCGATGCCGAGGTGGCCGGGCGGTGGCGTTCCTAGCGTCGGAGACATGTCCATCACCAGGGAATTCCTCCGGGCCCCCGCGCACACCGGCGCGATCGCGGCCAGCTCACGGCGCCTGGCGGCGGCCATGGTCGCGGGGATCGGCGTGGAGCGCGCGGCGCACGTCGTCGAACTCGGGCCCGGCACCGGGGTGTTCACCGAAGCCCTGCTCGCCCGGCTGGGACCCGGCGCGCGGCTGACGGCCGTCGAGGTCAACCCGCGGCTGGCCGGCGCGCTCGCGCGGCGGCACGCGGGCGTCGAGGTGATCACCGGATCGGCCGAGGACCTGGCCCGGCACGTGCGCACCGCCGACGTCGTCGTGTCCGGACTGCCGTGGGCGCTGTTCCCGCGCGCCCGGCAGGAGCGCGTCCTCGACCAGGTCGGCGAGGTCCTCGCGCCGGGCGGACGGTTCGCGACCTTCGCCTACCTGCACGCCGCGTGGCTGCCCGCCGCCAGGCGGTTCGAGGCCGCGCTGGCCCGGCGGTTCGGGTTCGTCGGCCGCAGCCGGGTGGTGTGGGGCAACCTGCCGCCCGCCTTCGTGCACCGAGCGGCCGTGACGCCGTGATCGACGCCATCGCCACCCTCCCGCCCGCGCTGGTCTACCTGGTCGCGGCGGCGGTGATCGCCGCGGAAACCGCGCTGCTGCCGGGGATCGTGCTGCCCACTCTGTCGACGCTGCTGCTCGTCGGCTTCCTCGCCGGGCAGGGCACCGTCGACCTGTGGCTGGCGATGGCGGTCGTCGCGGCCGCGGCCGTGTTCGGCGACCAGCTGGCCTACCTGGAGGGGCGCAGGCTGGGCCGGCGGACCACGTCGGCCCGCTGGCGCCGGGTCGAGTCGCGCATCGCGCGGTACGGGGTGGTGGCGGTGTTCGCGGCGCGGTTCCTCGCCGGGGCGCGGACGCTGATGCCGCGGGTGGCAGGCGCGGCGGCGGTGCCGTACCCCCGGTTCCTGCTGGTGAGCATGGCCGCGGCGGTGGTGTGGGTGGTGGCCGCGCTGCTGGTGGGCAAGGCGGGCGGGTCGCTCATCGGGTGAGGATGTGCGCGGTCTCGTCGTCGGCGGGCAGGAACGTCTCCAGGCGCAGCTCCGACACCGTCACGTCGACCGCGGTGGCGAACGTGGTGATCGCGGTGAGCAGCCGCATCTCGCCGCGGGAGGTGCGCAGGACCAGCGGCACGGCGAACCCGAGGTGGTCGGCGTCCAGGTTCGGCGGCCCGGGCAGGTAGCCCTCCAGCTCGGCGAGCAGTTCGGCGTGCCGGGGGTGCGGGGCCTTCGCGTGTTCCTGGCGGGGCCGCTCCAGCACGTGGCGGGCCCAGTCGTCGAAGTTCCCGATGCGCGGCGCCATCCCGCGCGGGTGCAGGGCCAGGCGCAGCACGTTGACCGGCGGTTCGAGCAGCTCCGGCGCGGCGCCCTCGGTGAGGATGTCGGCGGCCTTGTTGGTCGCGACCAGGTCGCCGAACCGGTCCACCACGATCGCCGGGTACGGCTCGTGCCCGTCGAGGAGCCGATCCAGCGCGTCGAGCACCGGGCGCAGCGCCGGATCGGACAGGTCGGTCTCCGGGTAGGTCGGGGCGTACCCGGCGCTGAGCAGGAGCGCGTTGCGTTCGCGCAGCGGCAGTTGCAGCGACTCGGCCACGCGCACGACCATGCCGCGCCCCGGCACCGACCGGCCGCTCTCCATGAAGCTGACGTGCCGCTGGGTGGTGCCCGCGCGGAGGGCGAGTTCGAGCTGGGACAGGCGCCGCCGGGTGCGCCAGTCCTTGAGGGCACTTCCGAAAGCCGTCGTCACCCCGCATGCTTACTACCGGGAGCGCGTCGCCCGCCATTCCCCGCGGGGAATGACCGACTGGAGGTGTCTGGTGCCCGAGCGGTTCACGGACGAAGAGCTGGCCTTCCTCCGGTTCGCGCGGTTCGGCGAGCTGCCGCCGCGCGTGCTGCCCGACGAGCTGGTGGAGGTCGTGGAGACCGAGCAGCCCGACCTGCCGGTGCGGCAGGCGTTCGAGATCGGGCCGGGCGGGCCCGCCTGATCATTCCCCGGCGGGAATTGTCGCCAGCGCGCCCCGGCGACAGCGTGAGGGCATGCAGATCGGACTTCTCCTGCCCGCCGGGCAGGCCCAGCTCGCGGCCGGCGGCACGGTCGCCGACATCGTGGACATCGCCGTGCGCGCCGAGCGCCTCGGCTTCGACTCGGTCTGGGCGGGCGACTCGCTGTCGCGCGCCCGGGTCGAGCCGCTGACCCTGCTCACCGCCGTCGCGCAGGCCACCGAAACCGTGCGGCTCGGCACCGCGACCCTCATCCCCGCCTACCGCCACCCCGCGCAGGCCGCCCTCACGATCTCCTCGCTCGACCTCGTCTCCGGCGGTCGGCTGATCCTCGGCGTCGGCGCCGGGTTCCCCGGCCGCAGCGAGCACGAGTTCGACCTGGTCGGCGTGGACTTCAAGACCCGCTTCTCGTACCTCGACGACACCGTGACGCTGTGGAAGCAGCTGTGGACCGGCCACCCGGAGTCCTTCCACGGCAAGGTCCTGCACTACGACTGGCTGCCCGAGGTGCCGCGCCCCGCCCAGCCGGGCGGCCCGCCGGTGTGGCTCGGCGGCATCACGCCGGCCGCGCTGCGCCGCGCCGGGAAGCTGTACGACGGCTGGCTGCCGTACCCGCCCGACCCGGCCGACTTCGCGAGCGGCCTGGCCACCATCCGCGAGCAGGGCCGCGACGTCACGCCCGCCCTCTTCGCGACCGTCCACCTCGGCGGGGGCGCGGCGGCGCTGGAGGAGTACTGCCAGGCCACCTACCAGGCGCCACTCGACTGGGTGGGAAAGGTCCAGGTGATGATCACCGGCGGCCCGGACGAGGTGATCGCCCAGCTCAGGCGCTTCGCGGAGGCCGGGGCCCGGCACATCCTGCTGCGCATCGCGGCGCTCGACCCGCGGGTCATCGACCACCAGCTCGCGGGACTCGCCGAAATTTTGTCGCCCCTGCGACGTACCCTGGAACACGAGAGCCCCTGATCCCTCCGCCAGCCCGGGCAGGGGTGTGCCCGCGTGCTCCAGGGAGATCGTTTTCGTGTCCGACCCGCAGTTGTCCGGCCTGCTCTCCGCTGTCCTGCCCGATCCCGCCCTGCGCGCGGTGATCGAGCGGGCCGACGCGCCCCTGCTGGAGCTTTCCGGCGCCACGGCCACCCGCCAGCTGGTGGTCGCGGCGCTGGCGTCCGACGCCGGGGCGGGCCGCCCGGTGCTGGCCGTCACCGCCACCGGCCGCGAGGCGGAGGAGCTGACGGCCGCGCTGGCGAGCCTGATCGGCCCCGACGCGGTGGCCGACTTCCCGTCCTGGGAGACGCTGCCGCACGAGCGCCTCTCGCCGCGCGCGGACACCGTCGGCCGCCGCCTGGACGTGCTGCACCGCCTGCACACCGACCGCGCCCCGCGCGTGGTGGTGGCCACGGTCCGCAGCCTGATCCAGCCGATGGCGCCGGGCCTGGGCAGCCTCGCGCCGGTCGAGCTGCGCGTCGGCGAGGAGGAGGAGTTCGAGCCGCTGCTGGAGCGGCTCGTCGAGCTGGCCTACACCCGCGTGGACATGGTCGAGAAGCGCGGCGAGTTCGCCGTCCGCGGCGGCATCCTGGACATCTTCCCGCCGACGGCCGACCACCCCTACCGCGTCGAGTTCTGGGGCGACGAGGTCAGCGAGGTGCGCGCGTTCGCGGTGTCGGACCAGCGGTCGCTGCCCGGCGAGCTGTCCTCCGTCTACGCCCCGCCGTGCCGGGAGCTGCTGCTCACGCCGGACGTGAAGGCCCGCGCCGGCGAGCTGGCCGAGCAGTACGAGGCCGACGCGCAGCTGGCCGAGATGCTGACCAAGCTGGCGGGCGGCATTCCGGTCGAGGGCATGGAGGCCCTCATCCCGGTGCTGTGCGAGGGCGAGCTGGAGCTGCTCACCGACGCGATGCCGGAGGGCACGCACGTCGTGCTGGCGGATCCGGAGAAGATCCGCGCCCGCGCGGCGGATCTGGTGCGCACCGGACAGGAGTTCCTCGAAGCATCCTGGATGTCGGCGGCCGGTGGCGGGCAGGCGCCGATCGACCTGGGCGCGTCGGCCTACCGAAACCTGGAAGAGGTCGCCAAGCACGCGGGCGAGACCGGCCGGGCGTGGTGGACGTTGTCGCAGCTGACCAGCGAGGACGCCGACGTCATCCGGATCGGCGTGGAGGCCTCGCCCGCCTACCGCGGTGACCTGGAGCGCGCGGTCACCGACCTGCGGGCGCATCTGGCCGCGGACGGCACCGCGGTGCTCGTGGTGGCCGGGCACGGCACCGCAGCCCGCGCCGTGGAGCAGCTGTCCACCGCCGGGATCTCCGCGACCCACGCGGCGGACGGCCTGCTCGACCAGCCCGCGCCGGGCATCGTCACGGTCGCCTGCGGCGGCCTCGCCGAGGGGTTCGTCGCGCCCGAGCTGCGGCTGGTCGTGCTCACCGAAGCCGACCTGACCGGCCGCGGCGCCACCGCCGGCTCGGCGACCCGCGACCTGGGCACGAAGATGCCCTCGCGCCGCCGCAACGCGGTCGACCCGCTGGCGCTCAAGCCCGGCGACTACGTGGTGCACGACCAGCACGGCATCGGCCGGTTCGTGGAGATGGTGCAGCGCACCGTCGGCGGCGCCACCCGCGAGTACCTGGTGCTGGAGTACGCCTCGTCCAAGCGCGGCCACCCCGGCGACCGGCTGTACGTGCCGAGCGATCAGCTCGACGAGGTCTCCCGCTACGTCGGCGGCGAGCTGCCCACGCTGAACAAGCTGGGCGGCTCGGACTGGAAGAACACCAAGGCCAAGGCGCGCAAGGCGGTCAAGGAGATCGCGGCCGAGCTGGTGCAGCTCTACGCGGCGCGCCAGGCCTCGCCGGGGCACGCGTTCGGCCCGGACACGCCGTGGCAGCGGGAGCTGGAGGACGCGTTCCCGTTCACCGAGACAGGCGACCAGCTCGCCGCGATCGACGAGGTCAAGGCGGACATGGAGCGCGGTGTGCCGATGGACCGCGTCATCTGCGGTGACGTCGGCTACGGCAAGACCGAGATCGCGGTGCGCGCGGCGTTCAAGGCGGTGCAGGACGGCAAGCAGGTCGCGGTGCTGGTGCCGACCACCCTGCTGGCCCAGCAGCACCTCAACACGTTCGCCGGCCGGATGGCGTCGTTCCCGGTGACCATCAAGGGCCTGTCCCGGTTCACCGACAAGATCGAGGCGGAGGCGACGCTGGCCGGCCTCGCCGACGGCACGGTCGACATCGTGATCGGCACGCACCGCCTGCTGCAGACCGGCATCCGCTACAAGGACCTCGGCCTGGTCATCGTCGACGAGGAGCAGCGGTTCGGCGTCGAGCACAAGGAGCACATCAAGGCGCTGCGCACGCACGTCGACGTGCTGACCATGTCGGCCACGCCGATCCCGCGGACGCTGGAGATGTCGCTGGCCGGCATCCGCGAGATGTCGACGATCCTGACCCCGCCGGAGGACCGGCACCCGATCCTGACCTACGTCGGCGCGTACGACGACAAGCAGGTGGCCGCCGCCATCCGGCGCGAGCTGCTGCGTGACGGTCAGGTGTTCTACGTGCACAACCGGGTGTCCTCGATCGAGAAGGCGGCGCGAAGGATCCGCGAGCTGGTGCCCGAGGCGCGAGTGGTCACCGCGCACGGCCAGATGAACGAGGAGAAGCTCGAAAAGATCATCCAAGGCTTCTGGGAGCGCGAGTACGACGTGCTGGTCTGCACCACGATCGTGGAGACCGGCCTGGACATCTCGAACGCCAACACGCTGATCGTGGAGCGCGGCGACCTGCTCGGGCTGGCGCAGCTGCACCAGCTGCGCGGCCGGGTCGGGCGCGGGCGGGAGCGCGGCTACGCGTACTTCCTGTACCCGCCGGAGAGCCCGCTCACCGAGACCGCGCACGACCGGCTCGCGACGATCGCGCAGAACACCGAGCTGGGCGCCGGCATGGCGGTCGCGATGAAGGACCTGGAGATCCGCGGCGCAGGCAACATCCTCGGCGCCGAGCAGTCCGGGCACATCGCGGGCGTCGGGTTCGACCTGTACGTGCGGCTGGTCGGCGAGGCGGTCGACGTGTTCCGCCGCAGCGCCGGCGAGGCGCCCGCCGAGGAGGAGGAGCTGCGCGAGGTCCGCGTCGACCTGCCGGTGGACGCGCACATCCCGCACGACTACGTCCCCGGCGAGCGGCTGCGCCTGGAGGCGTACCGCAAGATCGCGGCCGCGGTGGACGACGACGAGCTGCGCGCGGTCGAAGAGGAGCTGATCGACCGCTACGGCCAGCCGCCCGCCCCGGTGCAGCGGCTGCTCGCGGTGGCGCGGTTCCGGCACGTCTGCCGCTCGGCGGGCGTCACCGAGGTGTCCGCGCAGGGCAACAACATCCGCTTCGCGCCGCTGGAGCTGATGGACTCGCAGATGGTCCGGCTGAAGCGGCTGTACCCGAAGGCGAACTACAAGGCCGCGATGCGGATGGTGACGGTGCCGAAGCCGACCGAGGGCCCGGCGGGCGGCCGCATGGGCGCGCCCGCGCTGCGCGACGAGGCGCTGCTGGACTGGTGCACCAAGCTCCTGATCAACTTGACCAAGAAACCCGCCCCCGTCGGTTAGGAGACCCCCGTGGTCACGCGCAACGAAGAGAAGAGCCGCTACGAGATCTTCGTCGAGGACAAGCTGGGCGGGTTCGCCGAGTACCGCGAGCGCGGCGACAACGTGATCTTCACGCACACCGAGATCGACGACGCCTTCTCCGGCCAGGGCCTCGGCTCGAAGCTCGCCAAGGCGGCCATCGAGGACGCGGTGGAGCGCGGGAAGACGATCGTGCCGCTGTGCCCGTTCATCGCGGCGTACCTGCGCAAGCACCCCGAGCACGACGCGCACGTGCGGTGGCCGCAGGGGCAGTGAAGTTCGCTCGTCCGGGTCCGGTGTGAGAGGGTACGCGGTGTGATGCGGATCATGGGTCGCTCCCGGTCGCTGCTCGCCGCGCTCGTCGCCTGCCTGCTGCTCGCCGGGTGCGGGTCCGGGCCGAGCCAGGTGGGCTCCGCCGTGATCTTCAGCGACCGCGAGATCACCGTGGACCAGGTCCAGGACCTGCTGGACAAGGCCGTGCGCGAGCACCCGGCCGCGCAGCAGCTGTCCCAGCAGCACAAGCTGGACCTGGTCGGCCGCGAGATCGTGCGCCAGCTGGTGATCCACGACGTCCTGGCGCGCGCCGCCCAGCGGGAGGGGCTGGCCATCGACCCGCGGCTGCTCGACCAGTTCCTGACCGCCGACCCGCTCGCCGACCCGGTCGACACCGCGGGCGCGGATCCGTCGCAGCTGGCGCAGCAGATCGCCAACCGGGTGCGCGACCACCGCGAGGTGATCACCGACAGCCTGCTGCTGCAAGCGCTGGGGCAGAAGTACCTGGACCGCATGTCGGTCACGTTCGACTACACGTCGGTGTCCTCCGACATCGGCGGCGACCAGCCGCTGGACCGGCGGGAGCGCGCGATCGCCAAGGCCGAGGAGATGGCGAAGAGCCCGACGGCCGCCGCCGAGGTCATCCGCGCCGACGCGGCCGCGGGGGAGCGCACGAGCACCGGCGAGGCGGTGCCCGCCGCGCAGGCCCCGGACCTCGCCACGCTGGTCCTGTTCGGGGTGCGGCCGGGCACGGTGGTCGCGTTCCAGCCGAGCCAGGAGCAGGCGGTGTGGATCGTCGCGATCGTGCGGGAGCGGAACCTGAACGCGCCGTCCTCGGGCGAGCAGGTCGCGCAGCCGTCGGCGGCGCAGCTCGCGGCCATCGGCCAGCGGCTGCTCCAGCCGTACGTCGAGGAGGCCGGCGTTCGCATCAACCCGCGCTACGGCGTGTGGGATCCTGTGGCCATGAACCTCGCTCCGAGCAGCGCCGAGACCACCGGCGTCGTCGTGCCGGTGAAGGGTGCCGCACAGCCGTGACGGTCGTGCTCCTGCCCTACCCGGACGCCGGGATCCCGCCGGCCGCCGTGCCGTTCCTGCGTGGCGCGCAGGCCGTGTACGCGTCCGGGATCGACGGTGAGCTGGCCGATCTGCTGGGCGCGAAGCCGGCGCCGGACGACCTGGCCGCGGAGCCGGGCCCGGTGGTGCTGTTCGCCGCCGACGCCGCCGATCCCGCGGTGGAGGCTCTGGTGCGGGCCGGTTCGCGGGTGATCACCCAGCCATCCGGAGCAGGCCTGGTCGAGGCCGCGAAGGTGATGGACCGCCTGCGCTCGCCGGGCGGTTGCCCGTGGGACGCCGAGCAGACCCACGACTCGCTGCGGCAGTACCTGGTCGAGGAGACCTACGAGCTGCTGGACGCGATCGAGGAGGGCGACCGCGCCGCGCTGCGCGAGGAGCTGGGCGACGTGCTGCTCCAGGTGCTCTTCCACGCACGCGTGGCCGCCGAGGACGCCGAGGACCCGTTCGACGTGGACGCGGTCGCGTCCGCGCTGGTCGCGAAGCTGGTCGGGCGGCACCCGCACGTGTTCACCGATGCCGAGCGTGTGCACACCGCGGCGCACCAGCAGGTGCGATGGGAGGAGCTGAAGCAGGCCGAGAAGCGCCGCGAGTCCAGTGTGGACGGTGTGGCGCTCGGGCAGCCGGCGGTGGCACTGGCGGGCAAGCTGGGGCAGCGCACTGGGCGTGCCGGCCTGCCCGCGGACCTGTTCCCCGGTGGCGACTCGTCCGCCGAGCAGCTGTTCCGGCTGGCCGCTTCCGCGCGGCGGTCCGGGATCGACCCGGAGGGCGAGCTGCGCGCGGTGGCGAAGCGGTTCGCGGCGGACGTGCGCGAGGCGGAGAAGTCGGCCAGGGCGGCCGGCCTGGACCCGGCGGCGATGGACGCCGACGCGTGGCGCGCCCACTGGCCTCAGGCGAACAGCGACTCGCCCCAGTAGCCGGTCTCGGACACGCCGGGCGGAACCGCGAACAGCGCCGAGCCGGTGTGTTCGAGGTACTCCATCATCGAGTCCTTCGCCGACAACGCCTTCTGCATCGGCACGAACTGGGTGCGCGGGTCGCGGTTGAAGCAGATGAAGAACAGGCCCGCTTCGAGGTGCCCGACGCCGTCGGAGCCGTCGACGAAGTTGTAGCCGCGGCGCAGGATCCGCGCTCCGCCCAGGTTTTCCGCCGACGCCAGCCGGATGTGGGCGTCCGTGGCGATCAGCGGTTCGCCGTCCGCGCCGCCGACGTGCAGGTCCACCGGGTCGAACTCGGCGGTCTGCCCGAGCGGCGCCCCGGTGCCCTTCGCGCGGCCGACGATCCGCTCCTGCTCGTCCAGCGACGTCCGGTCCCACGTCTCGATGTGCATCCGGATGCGCCGCGCGACCAGATAGCTGCCACCCGCCATCCAGTCCGGGCCGTCGCCCGGCGCGACCCACACGTGCTGGGCCAGCGCGGCCGGGTCCTCGGCCTTGAGGTTGTTCGTGCCGTCCTTGAAGCCGAACAGGTTCCGCGGCGTCACCTGCGACGTCGACGTCGAAGCGCTGCGCCCGAACCCGAGTTGCGACCACCGCACCTCGGTGGTGCCGAACCCGATCCGCACCAGGTTGCGCACGGCGTGCACCGCGACCTGCGGGTCGTTCGCGCACGCCTGGATGCAGAGGTCACCGCCGCTGCGGGCCGGGTCCAGGTTGTCCTTGGGGAACGCGGGCAGGTCGGCCAGCGCGGCCGGCCGCTTGCCCGCGAGCCCGAAGCGGTCGTCGAACAGCGACGGCCCGAACCCGATCGTCAACGTCAGCGACGCCGCGGGCAGGTCGAGCGCCTCGCCGGTGTCGCCCGGCGGCGCGGCAGCCGAGCCGCCCACCGCGCCGCCCGGGACCACTTCCTGACCGGCGGTCATCCGGCGGGCGGCGTCGGTCCACTTGCGCAGCAACGAAACCAGCTTCGCGCGGTCCTTGGTGGTCACGTCGAGCGCGACGAAGTGCAGGTGTTCCTGCGCCGGCGTGACGATCCCGGCCTGGTGCTCGCCGTGGAACGGCACGATCTCCTGCGCGGCCTGCGCGGCCTGCGCTTCCGGCGCGGAGAGCGCGTGGTCGATCCCGGCGCCTGCCGCCGCGCCGGCCCCGGCGAGAGCGACGCCGGCGCCCGCGATCCCCAGCAGCCGGCGGCGGGACACCTGCGTCATCGCGCGACGACCTCCGCGGTCCTGCTCATCGGCTCGCTCAGCGCGTCCACGGCCGAGGCGAACTCGCGGATCTGGTCCTGGGACAGTTCGGTGTAGTACTTGAACCCGTCGCCGGCGCGCTGCGCGTCGAGCAGGGTCTGCACGTTCTTGAACTGGGCGTCCACTTCGGACACCAGCGCCGGGTCGCGTTCCTGCAGCACCGGCCGCAGGGCCTGGATCGCGGCCTCGGAGCCGTCCAGGTTGGCCTGGAAGTCCCACAGGTCGGTGTGCGAGAAGGTCTCCTCCTCGCCGGTGATCTTGCCGGTGGCGACCTCGTCCATCAGCTCCTTGGCGCCGTTGGCCAGGTCGAGCGGCGTGAGCTGGATGGCCTTGGCCTGCGTCACCAGCGTGGTCACGTCGGCGACGAGCTTGTCGGCGACCTGCGCGCTGTCGGCCTGCAGCCCCGTGACCCACAGGTCCTTCTCCAGCCGGTGGAAGCCGGTGAACTGCTGGCCTTCTTCGAGGTCGGCCTCGCGCACGTCGATCGCCGGGTCGAGATCGCCGAACTTCTCCGCGACCGGCTCGATGCGCTCGTAGTAGACGCGGGTCGGCGCGTAACGGGCCTTGGCGTCGTCGACGTTGCCGGACTTGACGGCGTCGGCGAACTTCTGGGTTTCGGTCAGCAGCGCGTCGCTCTGGCCGGCCACGTAGGTGGCGTAGCTCTTGGTGGCGTCGCCCAGCTTGGTGTTCGCGTCGGCCTGGCGCGTGGCGCCACCGGTGACCGTGAACGCGCCGCGGATGCCGTCGCCGGTCATGCCCGGTTTGCACGCGGTCTGGTACGTGCCGGCGTCGGGCACCTCGACGGTCAGCTTCCGGGTCAGACCGGGTGCGATGTTCTCGACCTCGCCCATGATCCGGTCGCCCTCGGCGTAGAGGTAGAACTCGGTGACCTTGGTGCCCTTGTTGGTCACCTCGAACGTCACGTTGCCCGCGTTCGCGGTCGTCGCCGACACGGTGCACGCGGTGTCGGTGGCGTCGACGGTGATCGGGCCGCCCGCCGCGGTGTTCTGGTCACCGCCGGAGCAGGCGGACAGCACGAGCAGCGCGCCGAATCCCGCGGCGGCGAGTGGGGTCTTGCGCAAGGTCACTCCTTGGAACCGGCCACCGCGGGGGTGGTCCTGTCTGCGGGCCGCCGCAGGAACAGCGGCAGCACGATCACGACGTAGGTGATCCAGGCGATGGCCTGGAGCACGGTCGTCTGCTGCGAGTAGTTGAAGACGCCCTTGAGCAGCGCCCCGTACCACGAGGTCTCCGGGATGGCGGTGGACGCGTCGAAGGCGAGGGTGTGCAGGCCGGGCAGGAAACCGGCTTCCTGCAGGTCGTGCAGGCCGTAGCCGAGGACACCGGCGGCGACGAAGACCAGCAGGACGCCGGTGATCGTGAAGAACCTGCCGAGGTCGAAGCGGATGGCGCCGCGGTAGAGGCCGTAGGCGATCGCGACGGCGATGGCGATGCCGACGGCGAACCCGATCAGCGGCTGGGTGGTGCCGCCCTGCGCGGTCTGCACGGCGGCGTAGAAGAAGACCGCGGTCTCCAGCCCTTCCCGTCCGACGGCGAGGAAGGACAGGAGCAGGACCGCGAGCGGTCCGATCGCGAGTGCCTCGTCCATCTTGCCGCGCAGCTCGGCGGCGATGCTCTTCGACGCCTTGCGCATCCAGAAGATCATCGCGGTGACGAACCCGACGGCCACGATCGACAGGCTGCCGCCCAGCAGTTCCTGTTGCTCGAACGACAACTGGGCGGTGGTGAAGGTCAGGATCGCGCCGACGCCGACCGAGAGGAGCACGGCCGCGGCGATGCCCGGCCAGACCCAGCGCAGCGCCGAGCGCCTGCCGGTCTTCACGAGGAAGGCGACGAGGATGCTCACGACGAGGGCGGCCTCCAGGCCTTCCCGGAGGCCGATGAGCAGGCTCGAGAACAACACGGGTGGCCTCCCTGGGCGCATCGGACGGAATAGGTTTAGGTAAGGCTCACCTGAATGTCCATCCCGATCTTGTTCGCCTGAACGGAGTAACCTCGCAAATCCGACTGTGCGCAGCGTGTTTGCGCAGGTAGGACACATGGGAACGGGTCGATAACGAAGTTGTGTGATCCGCCCGGCAAGGCGACTGGATAACCTGTCCGGGTGGCAGAACCCACTCAGCCGGGGGACGCCCGGATCCGGCGGTTTTCGCTCCGCGTCCTCATCGGGGCCGCGGTGGCCGGGACCGGGCTGGTGCTCATCCTGACCATCGGCGTGACCCGGCCCGGCGGGGACCCGCAGCCGGTCCAGCCCGCGGTGGCCGCGCGGACGTCGGAGCCGCCGGTGGGTGCGACGGCGCCGCCCCTCGCCCGGCTCGCCCCGGAGGACCGCCCGCGGGAGTCGGACCTGAGGGCGCTGGACACGTGGTCGAACGAGGTCGCCGCGGCGACGAAGCTGCCGGCGCGCCTGCTGGCCGGTTACGGCCGGGCGGAGATGTGGATGCGCGCGGAGTGGTCCGGATGCCACCTGTCGTGGGCGACGCTCGCCGCGATCGGCCAGGCGGAGGCGGTCGGCACCGGCCCGCTCCCGGTTCCGGAGGAGATCTGGAAGCAGTGGTCGGCCCGCGCGTCGGGCGACGGAAAGCAGCCGGACCCGAAGGACGTCGACGACGCGGCGCTGACGGTGGCGAGGTCCCTGTGCTCGACGGGCGCCGACCTGGCCACCCCGCAGGGCTGGTGGGCCGCGATCACCGGCAGCCCCACCCTGGCCGCCGAGGCGGGGCTGATCTTTGACACCGCCACCACACTCGCCAAGGCAGCACCGCGCTAGCTAGCGGCGCGCAGTGCACACAACCCGAGCTGGGTGGTCATCCCGTCGCCTGAGACCGCAACGATCACTTTGAGCCAGGCCCGCAACCCAGGCCGCCAGCGCGCAGCCGACAACGCAACCTTGCGGGCCTGGCTCAAAGTGATACACCCAACCGGAAGGCGACGGGATGACCACCCAGCGGCCACCCACCCGAGGCGAGGGGCGTGCCCTTGGTCATCCCGGAGCCTGCCCGTCCGGCGAGGACATCCCTTGATCTTTAGAGCCGCACCAACCCCGGCGACGCGCCCAGCCGGAAGATCAACCCTCCTGAAGACGAACCCGCGCATTAACCTCGGACAACGCGTCCTGGTACTCCGGCACCGGGTTCATCGCCCAGGCCATGCGCAGCTGTCCCAGAGCTTCGACCAGTCGTCCCAACCTCTGGAGCGTGCGTCCCAGCACGAAGCGGGCGTAGTGATCGGACGGGTCGAGCTCGAGGACCCGCGTCAGCGCCTGCTCGGCGCGGTTGAGCTGGGCGGAGTGGAAGTAGGCGCGCCCGGCCAGCAGCTGGACGCTCGGCTTGTCCGGTTCGCTTTCCAGCACCGGCTGCAGCGCCTTCAGCGCGTCCAGTGGACGCCGCTTCTCGACGAGATCCTCCGCCTCGCGAAACGCGTGCAGCGGGTGGCGGCCTGCTGTTCCCCGCGGGGTCTCTGAGTCTTCCATCTTCTGATCGACGTTACCCCCGGAAAGCGCGTTTCGGCAGGGGCGATCAGGGTGGCTCGGGGCGGCATGATGCACTAACCGGTCATGAGCGAAGAACCGCGGTATCTCGGACTCTCGCCCTACCTGTACTACACCGATGCCACGGAGGCGCTCGACTGGCTGGTGCGCGTCTTCGGCTTCACCGAGAAGGTCCGCTACGTGGACGCGTCCGGCCAGGTCTTCCAGGCCGTGGTCGCCGCGGGTGACGCCGAGATCGTGCTCGCCGGGGTCGGCGCCGACTACTGGGAGGCGAAGGGCGTCGACCGCCCGGTCGGGCAGCTCAACGTCGTGTACGTGCCCGACGCCGACGCGCAGCACGAGTACGTCTGCGCGGCGCTCGGGGAGGGCTGCGACGTGCCGCCGCCGCAGGACCAGCCGTACGGGGCGCGGGTGTTCACGGTGCTGGATTGCGGGGGCAACAGCTGGACGTTCTGGCAGCAGATCTCGGACACCGCCGATCTGCCGTCCGGGTGGCAGGAGGTCAGGGCCGGCGAGTGACGCGTGCCTCCACCGGGTGAACGGCGATGGCGGCTACGCTGGTCGCGTCTTCGCTGGACAAACCGATGAGGAGCAGTTGTGGCGGTCATTGAGCAGGTAGGCGCGCGCGAGATCCTGGATTCGCGTGGCAACCCGACCGTTGAGGTGGAGGTGGCTCTCGACGACGGCACGCTGGCGCGGGCCGCTGTCCCGTCGGGCGCGTCCACCGGCGAACACGAGGCCGTCGAGCTGCGCGACGGTGACCCCAAGCGTTACAACGGCAAGGGTGTCGAGCGCGCGGTCGCCGCGGTGCTCGACGAGATCGGCCCCGAGCTGGCCGGTGTGGACGCCGTCGACCAGCGGATCGTGGACCAGAAGCTGGTCGACCTGGACGGCACCCCGGACAAGTCGCGGCTGGGCGCGAACGCGCTGCTGGGTGTTTCGCTCGCCGTCGCGAAGGCCGCCGCCGAGTCGGCCGAGCTGGAGCTGTTCCGCTACCTGGGCGGCCCGAACGCGCACGTGCTGCCGGTGCCGATGATGAACATCCTCAACGGTGGCGCGCACGCCGACACCGACGTGGACATCCAGGAGTTCATGATCGCCCCGATCGGCGCGGAGTCCTTCCGCGAGGCGCTGCGCTGGGGCACCGAGGTGTACCACTCGCTCAAGTCGGTGCTGAAGGGCCGCGGCCTGGCCACCGGTCTCGGCGACGAGGGCGGGTTCGCGCCGAGCCTGTCCAGCAACCGCGAGGCGCTGGACCTGATCACCACGGCCATCGAGAAGGCCGGGTACGCCCCGGGCCGGGACATCGCGCTGGCGCTGGACGTCGCCGCCACCGAGTTCTTCTCCGCGGGCTCCTACACGTTCGAGGGCAGCAAGCGGACGGCCGAGCAGCTGGGCGCCTACTACCAGGAGCTGGTGGACGCCTACCCGCTCGTGTCGATCGAGGACCCGCTGTCCGAGGACGACTGGGACGGCTGGGTCGCGCTGACCCAGCAGATCGGCGACCGGGTCCAGCTGGTCGGCGACGACCTGTTCGTCACCAACCCGGACCGCCTCGAGGACGGCATCAACCGCGGCGCCGCGAACGCGCTGCTGGTGAAGGTGAACCAGATCGGCACGCTGTCGGAGACACTCGACGCGATCGCGCTGGCCACGTCCAGCGGCTACAAGTCGATGATGAGCCACCGCTCCGGCGAGACCGAGGACACCACGATCGCCGACCTCGCGGTCGCGACCGGGGTCGGCCAGATCAAGACCGGCGCCCCGGCGCGCAGCGAGCGCGTCGCGAAGTACAACCAGCTGCTGCGCATCGAGGAGACCCTCGGCGACGCCGCCCGGTACGCCGGCGAGCTGGCGTTCCCGCGGTTCTCGGCGGAGAGCTGACCGGCGTAGATGACGCAACGCGGATCCCAGCGCGTGAGGCGCCCCCGGCGCACGGAGGGCTCGTCGGCCCGCCGTGCGGAGGGGGCGCCCGCTCGCCGTCCGCAGCTCGCCCGGCGGGTGGCCGCCGGGAAGGCGCGCCTGCGCCGGAGCCAGGCCAAGCCCGGCGCCGGCGCGGCGCGGGTGCTGGGGATGTCCACCACGCGGCGGGCCGCCGTGCTCGCGATCGTGGTGTGCGCGCTGGCGTTCACCGTCGCCGTGCCGCTGCGCACGTACCTCGCGCAGCGCGCCGAGGTGGCCGAGCAGGAGCAGCGGCAGGCCCAGCTGCAGCACGACGTGCAACTGCTGGAGCAGCGCAAGGCCGCGGTGTCGGACCCGGCGCAGGTCGAGGCGGAGGCCCGGCGGCGGCTGCGGTACGTCATGCCCGGGGAGACGCCCTACATCGTGCAGTTGCCCGGTGAGGGCGCGGTTCCGCCCGCCGGGCAGGCGCCGGACCCGGTGGCTTCCGGGGATGCCGCCTGGTATCAGCAGCTGTGGAGCACCGTCGGCGGCTGACCGCGCGATGGCTGCGACAATGGGTTCGTGAGCAAGACGGACCTGCCCTCGTTCGAACCGGTCACCGAGGCTGACCGGATCATCATCTCCGAGCAGCTCGGCCGGCCCGCGCGTGCGTTGCGGGCGGTGGCCGCGCGCTGCCCGAGCGGGCACCCGTCCGTCGTGCAGACCAACCCGCGGCTGGAGAACGGCACCCCGTTCCCGACGTTGTACTACCTGACCTGCCCGCGGCTGACGTCGCTGGTCGGCAGGCTGGAGGCGTCCGGGATCATGAAGGAGATGACCGACCGGCTCGCGGAGGACGCCGAGCTCGCCGCGGCGTACCAGCGGGCCCACGAGTCGTACCTCGCCCAGCGGGACGCGCTGGAGCCGCTCGGGCACGAGGTCACGGCGGGCGGCATGCCGGGGCGGGTCAAGTGCCTGCACGTGCACCTCGCGCACAGCCTCGCGATGGGCCCGGGGATCAACCCGTTCGGCGACGAGACGCTGGAGCTGCTCAAGGCGGACTGGCCCAGCGGCGACTGCGCGAAGTAGCTTCTTGGGCGCTGGGCGCTGGGCGCTGGGCGCGACTGAGCCACCGGGAGCGCGGTGCCTAGCAGGGCGCTGCGGGTGCTGCGACGCGCTGGACGCTGAGCTCGCCGACGTTGGCCGCTCTGGCTGCCGGCGGTGGGTGCTGGGTGCCCCGCGACCGAGCTACTGCGAGGGTGGTGTCCGGCGGGGCGCTGCGCCCCGCTGGACGCTGAGCCCACCGACGCTGGCCGCTCTGGCTGCCCGCGGTCGGTGCTGGGTGCCCCGCGACTGAGCTACCCGGGAGGGCGGTGCCCCGCAGGGCGCTGCCGGTGCTGCGCCCGGCTGGACGCTGAGCCCGCCAGCGTTGGCCGCCCTGCTTGCCGGCGGTGGGTGCTGGATGCGCCCGCGACCGAGTGGCCGGGAGCGTGGTGTCCCTCGGGGCGCTGCGCCCCTCCTGGATGCCGAGCCCGCGGCGCTACGCCCGCTGGGCGTCGAGCCCGCCAGCGTGACGCCGATGGGGGTCGAGCCCGCTGGCGCTACGCCAC
>NZ_JBEXTX010000084.1:0-36042 GCF_040614175.1 Amycolatopsis sp. NPDC006131 | reverse complement strand
CCACCGACTAAACCCCCCTACCCCCCACGACCCTTTTCTGATTGGCGCGCGCCCTCCCGGCGCGGGTGATCTCCCGGCGCGGGTGATCTCCCGGCGCGGGTGATCTCCCGGCGCGGGTGATCTCCCGGCGCGGGTGATCTCCCGGCGGGGGTGATTCCCGGCAGGGGTGACTTCTCCGGGAGTGATCTTGCTCGGGAGCTGCCGCTCGGCGTGAACGGTCTCCCGGACGGAGGCTGCTCGCCACTGCCCCCGCCGCGCCAGGCGCGACCGCGCCGCCCTCGGCAACTGATCGCCCCGGCCTGAACCACCCGCCGCTCACCCCCGCCCGGGGCCGCGCGGGGCGTCAGGCCGAGGCGGCCCGGAAGCGGTCGGCCAGCCGGAGGGCCGACATGCCGAGCCCGGCGGGGAACGCCGGCGCCGCGGGCGTGGTCAGGCGCTTCAGCTCCGGCTCGGTGTAGCGCACGCACTGGCGGTGCCACTCGAGGATGCCCGACATCCAGTCCTTCAGCTCGTCGGCGTGGCGGAGGAGCGCGTCGCGGGCGGGTTGGTCCAGTTCGGCGTCCTCGAAGAGCTGGGGCAGGTCCGTGGCGAGGATGTGCTCGAACTGCCGCATCCGCGCCGTCATCAGGTCGTTCACCACGTCCCGCGCGGCGAGCCGGTCCAGGCCGAGGAAGTGCTCCACCACCAGCACCATGTTGTGCAGCTCGCCCTCGAACTCGATCTCCTTCTGGTAGGAGAACAGGTCGTTGGCGAAGCACGCGTAGTCCTGCGCCGCGGTCTCCAGCTCACGCAGCGTCCTCGTGCCGAACAGCTCCGGCGGCACCTCGGTCAGGTGCGTGATCCGCGCCAGGCTCATCGTCATGTCCGAGCCGAACGTGCGCCGCCGCATTTCGACGTAGTCGATCGGGTCCGGGATGCGGTTCTGCGCCTGGTTGGCCAGCTCCCACACCCAGCTCGCGGTCATGTCCTCGACCGCCTTCCGGAACACCCGCCGCGCGTCGCCGCTCAGCGGGGTCGCCGTGCGCCGCCACAGGTCCTGCAGGCCGCGCTCCAGCGGGGTCAGCGGCTCCGGCGTCTCCCCGGCGTCCAGCGGCATGAACAGCGACAGCCGGTCGTTGGTCACCTTCGCGGCCGGCACGTTGCGGCCCGCGCCGAACACCGCCGGGAAGTAGTCGTCGCCGTAGGTGCCCCACGCCAGCCACGCCGTGGACAGGTGCAGCTCGTCCGGATCGGCGTCGGCGTGGATCATCGACGCGCAGTGCGCCAGGTCGATCCCGCGCAGCCGCTCCTCATCCCACACCCCGCCGGCCTCCACACCCGGCACCGAATCGTAGAAACCCATCTCCCGGCACCACTGCGCGTTCTGCTCCCGCGCCTCCTCCAGGTGCGGGCTCATGCGGAACGCGTACGGCATGTAGATCTCCGGCAGCGGCAGGTGCCCGACCTTGGTGAACGGCACGTGGTCGCGCTGCTGCCTCCTTGTGCGCAGGACCGGCCCGGCCGTGAGCCGGCTGGAGCCGCCCTCGGCCGCGCCCTCGTTCATGTACCGGCTGGACCGCGCGTGCCACTCGTGACCGCCGGACTGCCAGTCCTGCAGCCCCTTCACGTACGCCCCGACGGCGATCTGCTCGTGCGGCAGGGCCGCGTGCTCGGCCAGCAGCGCGGGCACCTCGACCAGCGCGGTGTCCTCGAACTGCTGCAGGCGCGAGGTCAGCAGGTCGTTGACCAGCTCGGCCGCCTCCTGCGTGGAACAGCCGAGGAACCGTTCGAGCACCAGCACGGCATTGGAGTTCTCGCCCTCCTCCTGCACCTCGCGCTGGTAGGAGAACAGGTCGTTGCGCAGGTGCACGGCGTCGGCGAACGTGTCGGACAGGACCTCGACGGGCCGCGTCGCCGACAGCCGGTCCGGCACCTCGGCCCGCACCGCGTACTCGACCAGGTTCGCCGACCACGGCGCACCGCCGACCCGCCGCCGCATCTGGATGTACTCGATGGGGTTGGCGACGCGGCCCAGGTCGATGTTCGCCAGCTCCCACATCGACTCGACCATCAGGTTGTGGGTGCTCAGCGTGAACCGCCGCCGCCACCCCTCCGACATCGCCGGGATCGTGCGTGCCCACAGGTCCTTCAGCCCGGCCTCGGCGGGGTTCGCCGGCTCCGGCGGCTCCTGGCCGGGCGCGGTCATGAACAACTCGAGGCGGTCCAGGTACTCCTTCGCGCCGGCCATGTCGCGGGAGTACTTGAACTGCTCGAGGAAGTGGTCGTCGAAGAAGAACACCCAGACGTACCAGTCGGTGATCAGGTCGAGGGCCGGGCCCTCGCAGTCCGGGTGCGTGTAGGCGCACATGAGGGCGTAGTCCATCTTGGCCAGCGCCGCCTCGGTCCACACCACACCCCCGCCGGGTTTGGCCGCGTCGAGCATGCCCATGCGGCGCGCCCAGTCCATGCTGTGCGCGCGGGTGCCCTCCAGGTTCGGGTTGATCCTGGCCGGATGGGGGACGTAGAACTCGGGCAGAGTGAAGGCCTGCATGTCTTCGACGGTGCCACCGGTGATCGGGTGGCGGCAACGGCCAGGTGAGCGATCCGGGGTCCTGTTCGGATGAACCGGCGAGAACACCCTCGGTTGCCTGCTTGTCCTCTTTGGACAGTGCCGGTTTTGTCAGTCACGACCAGCGGTTCTTCCGGGGATACCGGGAGCATGTGAAATCTCGCCGGAATTCAGGACTGGGCCATTCGAGCGATTTCGCGCGAAACGAAGCCACCGATGGAGTGGTGTGGCAAATATTCCCGGGCATGGCACCGGACGGATATTTCACGGATCCGCAGGGGCGGATCAGACCGAGGCACAACCGGAAGGGCGGGAAGGCGGTGGTCGCTGCCCTTGCGGTCGGGGCGCTCGCGGCGGGCGGGACCGGCCTGACGACCGGGGGTGGCACCGCAGGTGGTTCCGCCACCTCCGCCCACGGCAAGTCGGCCGGCAAGGACGCCGCCCGCAAGGGGCAGCGCGGCGAGGCCTGGAACCGCATCGGCCTGCGTCAGCTGCGGCAGACCGCTCACGTCGCGACGGCCTGCGGCTCCCACTCCTACGGCCAGGTCCAGCAGTTCTTCCGGAAGCACCCGTGCCGCAAGCTGGACCGGCTCCTCCTCGCCATCGGCGACACGCGCGGCAACACCGTCGTCGTGTCGATCGCGTGGGTGCGCATGCCCACCGCGAGCACCGCGGCCGAGCTCAAGGAGCTCGCCGACACCGACGGCACGGGCAACGTCGAGCCCCTCGCGGCCGGCGCGCTCGGCCTCGCCGGCGTCGAGTTCACCGGGCAGTACTACGGGTCGCGGCGGGACGGCTCGCTCGTCGTCATCGCCGAGGCCGCTCCCGGTGGCGGGCGGCCGGCCCCGGCGGCGATGGACGACGCCGCCGAGGTCGCGGCCGAGTTCCCGCCGCCCTAGCAGTACACCTAGCGCCGCTCCAGAACGCCGCGGATGAACGCCGCCTGCCCGGCGTGCTGGAGGTCGTCGGACAGGATGCTGACCAGCCGGACCCCGAGGGTGACCGGCGGGTCCCACGCCTCGTCGACCACGTCGTCCAGGCGGTCCTCGCGCAGCGAGCCCAGCCACGCGACCGTCGAGTCGTGCACGGCGTCGTGGTAGCCGGTGAGCAGCTTGGCCTCCGCGCGGACCGCGGCGACGTCCTTGGAGCGGTGCCCGTAGCCGGTCGCCGACGGCCGGAACGGCAGCCCGAACCGCTCGTGCCACCCCTGCTCGGTCCACACCTGCGGCGTGCCGGCCAGGTCCGCGATGTGGTCGTCCTGCACGCGCGTGAGGTGCCAGACCAGCCATGCGATCGAGTTGGCGTCCTCGTCGAGGCGCTCGGCCAGCTGGTCCTCGGTCAGCCCGTCGACGGCCTCGTGCACGACCTCCTGGATGCGGCCGAACCCGTCGATCACCAAGTCCGCAACAGTCATGCCCCCACGCTAACCGCAATCGACGAGTCCCGCCGCCACGAGCTGGACCGCCACGAGCACGGCGATCGCCTCGGCGGCCAGCAGCCCGATCAGGACCAGCACCTGCGTCACCCCGGCCTGCACCGGGCCGGCCCCGCCGAGCAGCACGCCGACGTACGCGCCGGGCAGGGTCACCAGGCCGACCGTGCGGGTCTGGTCGAGCGCGGGGATCAGCGCCTGCCCGGCGCTGGGACGGCAGATCTCCAGCGCGGCGGCCCGCGGCAGGAATCCGAGCGCGAGGGCGGCTTCGTACTCGCCGTGCCGTGTGGCCAGCTCGTCGAGGGCGCGGCGGGCGGCCTGGGACGTCGCGCTCATGGCGCCGCCGATGACGATCCCGGCGATCGGCACCACGGCGATCGGCTCCAGCGGCACCACGCCCGACCCGAGCACCAGCGCGAGCACCGGGAGGACACCTCCGGCCAGCGCGACGGCGATCCACGGCGCGCGGCGCAGCGGGAGCCCGACGCGGCGGGCCGAGGTGACCGCGGCGACGGTGAACATGAGCAGCACGAACAGCCCGGTCAGCCAGCCGGACCGGAGCACGGCGGTGATCAGCAGCGACACCGCGCCCAGCTGGACGATCGCGCGACCGGCCGCCGTGGCGACCGCCCACCCGGGGCCGAGCCGGCCGAGCCACACCGCGAGGGCGCCCACCGCGACGAGCGCGGCGAGGACGACGGCCAGCACCGGACCGGTCTGCAGGGTCGCACCGTTCACGAGGTGATCGTGCCCCACGGCGATCGCGGGAGGCGGCCCGGACGGGTCAGGGCAGCGACTTCGAGCAGCGCACCATGCCCTGCGGCGCCGACACGGACCGCTCGCTCACCACGACCCCGTCGACGATGATGCGGCACGTCAGGGTGCCGCCGCCGGCGTTCTGCGCCGTCAGGCTGAAGTACTGGTCCGAGCCCTGCGGCCCGGTGCGCTCGATCGACACCGACCACGGGGTGTCCGTTTCGAGGACCTGCGCGATGTCGGCGCCCTTCGCCACGTACGTCACGTTCAGCGCCCCGGCGCCGCCCGTCAGCTCGTACGTCACGGCGTAGGACACCTGCGGTACGGGCGCGACCGGCGCCACGACCGGCGCGCTGGCCCCGCTGAGCGACCCCACCGACGGGTCGGCGGACCGCTGCCCGGCGACGAGCAGCGAGGTGAGGCCGACCGTCAGGACCACCCCGAGGGCGGCGAACACCGCCATCGAACTGGCCAGCGGCCGCCGCGGTCCCGGCCCGGGACCCACGGTGGGAACAACACCCATGGCGTCGTCTTCTCTCGGCTCACCGCGCTTCCACCGAGCGCGTCAACCATTCCTCGCAAGCCGAGCGTCAATCGTTACCTGGCGGGTACATCACCGTCCGCTTTTCACCCGCTCGGGGTAGTGCAACCCCGCTGACCTGCGACTTCTACTCGCTCGTGTCGTCGATCGCGCCGGTCTCGACGGCGAGGATCCCGGGCTGCTCGGCCAGCCTGGCGAGCAGGTCGTCGACGCCGCGCGGCCCGAGCAGCCGCATGCTCAGGTCGATCACGCCGCCGGAGTCGCGGCGGTTGGTCAGGGCCTGCTGGACCGAGTAGCCGGAGCGGGTCGCCAGTTCCAGGATCCGGCGCAGCGCCCCCTCGCCGTCCCGGTAGGCCAGCCGGACCGTCGTCGTCGCCGGGCGCCGGCGCGTCAGCAGCCGCACCAGCGGCGGGTAGCCGTAGACCACCACGAAGTGCGCCGCGGTGACGACCACCGCCAGGAGCGGCAGCCCGGCCGCGCACGCGCAGCCCACCGCCACGCTCATCCACACCACCGCCGCGGTGGTCAGGCCGCGCACCACGTCGCGCCGCACGAAGATCAGCCCGCCGCCGATGAACCCGATTCCGGACACGATCTGTGCCGCCACCCGCGACGGGTCCAGCACGATCCGCCCCGGTTCGAGCACGTCGGTGAAGCCGTACTTGCTCACCAGGAGGAACAGCGCCGCGCCCACCCCGACCAGCGTGTGCGTGCGCAGGCCGGCGCTCTTCTGCTTCAGTTCGCGTTCCAGGCCGATCAGCGAGCACAGCACCAGCGCGAGCACGAGTTCGCCGACCTGCTGCCAGCCCTGGCCCGAGGGTTCGGAAAACACCCGGCCAGGCTAGTGCCCGCTCTCCCGCTGACGCTCGGCCAGAAAGTGCGTTATGTCCTTTGTGGAGGGGTAGAGTTCGCGGTACCGCGTATAAAACCGGTCATAGGTGTCCACCGCGGCCGGATCCGGGCGAACCGTGCTCGCCACTGGGTTCCAGCGCGTGATGTCCGGTTCCGCGCCGATCGCGACGGCCGCCAGCAGCGCGTCGCCGAACGCCGCGCCGATCGTCTCCGCGGGCACCTGCTGGTCGGCGCCCGTCACGTCGCTGACGATCTGCGTCCACAGCCCGCCCTGGGTGCCGCCGCCGACCGCGACCAGCCTGCGCGCCGCGCCGCCGGAGTCGCGCATGGCCTCCAGGTTGTGCCGCACGCCGTAGGCGATGCCCTCCAGCGCGGCGCGGTAGATCTCGCCGATGCCGTGCGAGGTGGTCAGCCCCGCCAGCACGCCGCGGGCGTCCGGGTCGAACAGCGGCGTGCGCTCGCCCGCGAAGTAGGGCAGCATCAGCAGGCCCCGGCTGCCGGGCGGCACCTTCGCGGCCTCGTCGACCAGGGTCGCGAAGTCGCCGCCGACGAGCCGGCGCAGCCAGTCGGTGATCGCGCCGGAGGTCGCCATCCCGGCCGCCAGCGAGTACGTGCCGGGGAAGGCGCCGCACGTCGTCCACAGGCCGGTGTGCGGGCGCGGGTCGGCCAGCACCTGGATGAGGAACATCGTGGTGCCGTACATGACCATCGTGTCGCCCGGCTCGGCCACGCCGACGCTGGCGGCCTCGGCCCACGCGTCGACCGTCCCGGCCGTGACCGGGAGGCCCTGCGGCAGACCGGTTTCCGCCGCCGCGGCCGCGCTCACCACACCGGCCACCTCGGTCGGCCACACCAGCCGCGGCATCTCGACCCCGGGCGCGCACAGCGCCGCCCAGTCCGCGGCCCAGTCCCCCGCGCGCAGGTCGTACATCGGGTCGCACTGGCTGGCCGAGTGGTGGTCCAGGACGTACTCGCCGGTCAGCCGGTGCACCAGGTAGGAACTGCACATCAGGAACAGCCGGGTGCGCCGGAACACCTCCGGCTCGTGCCGGGCGAGCCAGCGCCACTTCGGGCCGACCGCCTGCGACGACAGCGCCGTGCCCGCGCGCTCCACAATGGACTCCGCGCCGAGCTCCGCGGTCAGCTCCTCGATCTCCCGGCAGGCGCGGGTGTCCACGCCGTACAGGATGGCCGGCCGCAGCGGGGTGCCGTCGGAGTCGGCGGGCAGCAGCACCGGCCCGATACCGCTCACCGCCAGCGCCGCCAGCTTCCGGTCGCCGGCCGCCGCCACCAGTTCCCGGGTCAGCGCCAGGAAGTCCTGCCACCACACGGTTTCCGCGTCGTGCTCGACCCAGCCCGGGTGCGGGCACGAGGTGTCGTGCGCCCGCGACGCGCGGGCCACGATCTCGCCGTCGCGGGTGACCAGGACGCCCTTCGAGCTGGACGTCCCGATGTCGATGCCGAGCAGCAGGTCAGTCACGGGACCACTCGTGCACGTCGACGCCCAGCAGGCCGGCCGCGGCACGCAGCTCGGCGCGGCGGTCGCCCGGGATGGCGTGGATGTGGTTGGCCCCGAACCGCGACAGGAACGTCTCGGCGGGCGCGTCCAGGCGCGCCCACGCGTGCGGCCACTCCGGCGTGGACTGGCGCATCAGGGACTCGTTGGTCTCGTCGTCGTAGTTCTCGAACTCGCCCAGCATCAGCTGCAGACGGTACTCCCCCGCCTGCCGGGTGAGCCGTCCCAGCGTCATCTGCCCGGGCGCGGCGATGTGCTGGACCGACGCACCGCCCGCGGGGAAGAAGAACACCTCCGGGTAGAAGTGGACCTTCGCCAGGTTCTCCGCCGGGTCGTCGCTGCGCGCGGCGTACCAGGTGGCGTGCTGGCCGGAGTTGCACAGGTCCCAGATGTCGCGGTCGGCGTGGTAGTGGCGCACGTCGGCGAACAGCACCGGGTCGCCGGAGATCTTGTGCATGAGCTGCATGGTCAGCGCGCCGTCCATGTCCGCCTCGGTGGCGGTGACGTGCACCGGCTTGGGGCCGTTCCAGTCGTAGGGGTCGTTGAGGAACGCCTCCGTGACGTCCATCGTGGCGAAGTGCTCGGTCAGCTCCGGCTGGCCCTTGATGCCGGAGAAGTCGAGCTTGCGCTCGTCGATGATGTCGCGGATCGCCAGGTACGACCGGATCTGCCGCTCCAGCAGCTCGGGCGTGAGCTTCTGGCCGTCGTAGTGGACCCCGGCCGCGTGCTCCTCGATCCAGTGGCGCGCCTTGGCCGCTTCGCCGACGTCGGCCTTCTCCGCGCGCAGCACCAGCTCGTACTGGTCGATCTCCTCGACGTCGACGCCGAACTGGCGCATCCACTGGTCGGTGTTGGCGACCGCGGTGTTCATGCCCATCGGGCGGCCGCCGAAGCGGCCGAAGGTGGACCCGCGCAGCGACGCGACCGCGGCGGCGGCCCGCGCGTGCGCGCCGACCCGGCCGGCCAGGTCCGCGTCGTCCGGCGCGCCCCACAACCGGGTGTGGGCGCGGCCGATCTGGTCCAGCGCGCCGCCCGCGGCGAGCATGCCGACCAGACCCGGCTCGGTCGGGTCGGTGCTGGCGACCAGGATCAGCGGGCTGCGCGTGGCGTCCGCGGCGAGCATCGTGAAGTGCGGGAAGCTCCACACCGCGTAGTAGAAGATCGTGACGTCCACCCCGGCGGCGGCGACCTCGCGCGCCACCGACGTGGCCAGCGTGTTGGTCGCGACCAGGTCCCGGCCCGCGACCACCTCGTGCCCCGCCGCGGTCAGCGACCGCACGAGCTCGTCCTGTTTGGACTGGATGAACCGGGCGTTGCGCGCGTGCACATGGTCACGCCCGTCGGAAATGCTGATCACGCCGATGCGGGCCACGCTGCCTCCTAGGGCGGGTAATCGATTACTCAAGACGCTATTCTGGACCCCGGACGGTGTCAATAGCCGCCCGTCCACCGCGTGAGCGGCGAGGAAGACGGGAGGTCGCGGTGGCGACCATCAGCGATGTGGCGCGGCGCGCCGGGGTGTCCACGGCCACCGTGTCGCGGGCGCTGAACGGCGTGTCCACAGTGGATCCGGCGCTGGTCGCCAGGGTGCGCGCGGCCGCGGAAGAGCTGGGCTACCAGCCCAACGGGCTCGCGCGGAACCTGCGCAGGCAGGAGACCGCGGTCCTGGCGCTGATCATCTCCGATGTGGAGAACCCGTTCTTCACCGCGATCGCCCGCGGCGTCGAGGACGTGGCGCAGACGGCCGGTTACTCCGTGGTGCTGTGCAATTCCGACGAGAGCGCCGAGAAGGAGCGCCGCTACATCGACGTGGCGCTGCAGGAGCGGGTGGCCGGGGTGGTGATCTCGCCGACCGACGAGTGGGCCGGGGTCGAGATGCTGCTGGGGCGCGGGACGCCGGTCGTCGCGGTGGACCGGCCGCTGCGGGCGGGCACCGGTGATCAGGTGCTGGTCGACAGCCGGGCCGCGGCCAGGGCGGCGGCCGAGCACCTGCTGGCGGCCGGTTACCAGCGGGTCGGGTGCGTGACCGGGCCGGCGGGGGTGCGCACGGCCGACGACCGGCTGGCGGGGTACCGGGACGCGCTCGGGCGGCGGAAGCGGCGCGAGCGGCGGGCCGAGTACCGGGCGTCCGGCGGCGAGGCGGCGACGCGTGCGCTGCTGGCCGAGGCGGAGCCGCCCGACGCGCTGCTGGTGGCCAACAGCGCGATGGCGATCGGCGTGCTGGAGGCGCTGCGGGCGGCCGGGCTGCGGCTGGGGCGGGACGTCGGGGTGGTCGCCTTCGACGACGTCCCCTGGGCGACGCTCATCGACCCACCGCTGACCGTCGTGGCCCAGCCGGCGTACGAGATCGGCGCGGAGGCGGCGCGGCTGCTGCTGGCCCGGATAGCCGATGGCTCGCTGCCCCCGACCGCGACGACGCTGGAGGCGCAGCTCATCGAGCGGGGCAGCAGCCACCGCGCCTGACGGGATTCGTTTCCGGCGGCGATCCGGGGCCGTCCCGCCGCCGGGGCGACGGGACGGCGCGCGAAACGGTCAGGACCCGCTGTTCAGCTCCGCGTACGTGGCCGCCGCGTTGTCCTTCGTCACCAGCTTCGTCGGCAGCGTCTGCGTTTTCGGCACCTGACGGCAGTCCACCAGGATGCTCTTCGCCGCGGCGATCGCCTCCTGCCCGCCCGTCGGGTAGATGAACGTCGCCGACAGGCGGCCCGCCTCGACGGCCTTCAGCCCGCCCGACTCGATGGGCAACCCGTCGATCCCGGTGATCGGCAGGTCGGGCCGCCCGGCGTTCGTCGCGGCGATGCGGGCTCCCTCGCCCATCGGGTCGTTGTGCGAGTAGATCGCCTGGATGTCCGGGTTCGCCTTGAGGATCGCGTCGGCCTGCTGCTGGCCCTTGTCCCGCAGCCAGTCGCCGTCCTGCGCGGCCACGATCTCGATCTTGGACCCCTGGATGCCCTGCATGAAGCCGTCGTGCCGCTCCCGCGCCGGGGTCGAGCCGGCCAGCCCGCGCAGCTCGCCGATCTTCCCGCCGTTCGGCAGCAACGTCGTCTTGAAGTACTCGCCGGCCTGCCGCCCGATGTCGACGTTGTCCGCGCCGATGAACGACGTGTAGGCGTCGCCGTCGACCTTGCGGTCCAGCACCAGCACCGGGATCCCCTTGTCGTAGGCGCGTTTCACCGGCGCGGTCAGCGGCGTCGCCTCGTTGGGGCTGATGATGAGCAGGTCGACCTGCTGGGTGATGAAGTTGTCGACCTGCTCGACCTGCTTCGAGTTGTCCTGCGCGGCGTCGGCGAAGTTGACGGTGAACTGCGGCACCGACGCGGCCGCGGCGCGGATGTCGTCGTCCATCCGCTGCCGGTACGGCTCGGCGACGTTGGCCTGGCTCATCCCGATCGTGTACTGCCCGTCGGCGCCGCAGCGCTCCGGCGCACCCTGCGCGCCGGAGCCGCTGCCCGAGTTCTCGTTCGTGGTGCCGCAGGCCGCGAGCAGCAGGCACGCGCCCACCGCCGCCAGGCCACGGGACTTCCGCATGATTCTTCCCCTCTCGTCAGGAAACCGATGCCGGCCGCAGCCGCTGCAGCCCCGCGGCGAGCACGATGACCAGGCCGATCACGAGCAACTGGACGTTGGAGTCCACGTTGTTCAGGCCCAGGATGTTGCGCAGCACGCCGACCAGCAGCGCGCCGGCCACCGTGCCGACCACCGAGCCGCGCCCGCCCATCAGGCTGGTGCCGCCGATGACCACGGCGGCGATCGCGTCCAGCTCGTACATCGCGCCGTCGTTGGGTCCGCCGAAGTTGAGCTGCCCGGCGTGCACGATCCCGGCCAGCGCCGCCAGCAGCCCGCACAGGCCGAACACGATGATCTTCACCCGCTTGACCGGCACGCCGGACAGGCGCGCGGCCTTCTCGTTGCCGCCGATGGCGTAGATGTGCCGGGAGAACGCGCTGACCCGCAGCAGCACCACCGCCAGTGCGGCGACCACCAGGAAGATCAGCGCGGGGATCGGCACCAGCCCGTTGAAGGTGCGCTCCCCCAGCAGCGAAAACGTCTCTGGCGCCTGCCCCGGCCCCTCGCCGTAGGTGATCGACACGCCCTGCCCGCCGGACCAGATCCGCGCCAGGCCACGCGCGATCTGCATGCCGGCCAGGGTCACGATGAACGCCTGGATGCCGAACGAGGTGATCGCGAACCCCTGCAGCAGCCCGAACCCGAGCCCGATCGCGAGCACCAGCGCCACCGCCGGCACCAGCCCGAGGTCGTTCTCGGTGAGCAGGACCGCCACCCCGACGCTGGCCAGGCCGAGCACCGACCCGACGGACAGGTCGATGCCGCCGATGAGGATCACCAGCGTCATCCCGACGGCGAGGATCCCGATCTCCGACATCGAGCGCACGACGTTGAACAGGTTGCCCGAGTCCAGGAACACGAGCTCGCCGTTCTTGCTCGGCGAGTACACCACCGCGGCGATGAACACCAGCACCAGGCCGAACAGGCTCTGGAACCGGAACAGCGTCGCCAGCAGCCCGCCGCCGGGGCGGGCGAGGTCGGGCAACGCGGCCACCTTGGTCATGACGTCCCTTCCGCCACCAGGTCCTCGACGGCCCCCTCGCCCATCGAGAACGCCAGCAGCTCCGCTTCGGTGGTGTTCGCCGTGTCCAGTTCCCGCACGCTGCGGCCATCCCGCAGCACGACCACGCGGTGGCAGACGCCGATCAGCTCGGCGGGCTCCGACGACGCGAGCAGGACCCCCACGCCCCTGCTCGCCGCCTCGCCGAGGAGCCGGTAGATCTCGGCCTTCGCGCCGACGTCCACCCCGCGGGTCGGCTCGTCCAGCAGCAGCAGCGCCGGTTCGGTGAGCAGGCCGCGCCCCAGCACGACCTTCTGCTGGTTGCCGCCGGACAGCGAGCCTGCCGGGTCCCGCAGCGACGCGAGCTTCACACCGAGGCGGTCGACCATCTCCTGCGCCGCGCCGCGTTCCCGCCGCCGCGGCACCACCCCGGCCCGCGCGATGCGGTCCACTATGGACAGCACCGTGTTGGCGAGCACCGAGTGCTCCAGCGCCAGGCCCGCGACGCGCCGGTCCTCGGGCACGAACGCGATGCCCAGGCGCAGCGCCGCGCGGGGGCCGCGCGGGCGGATCTCCTCGCCGCGCAACAGGATCCGCCCGGACCAGCGTCCCCCGACGCCGTAGATCGTTTCGAGCAGCTCCGTGCGACCGGCGCCGAGGAGCCCGGCGACACCGACGATCTCGCCGCGCCCGACCCGCAGGCTGATGCCGGCCGGATCACGGCGGCCGGGGCGCCGCGACTGCACGACCAGGTCCTCGACGCGCAGCAGCTCCTCCCCCGCGCCCGCGCCGTCGCCGGTGCGGAACATCGACTCGACCGGCCTGCCGACCATCGCCTCGGACGCCTGCTGCGCGGTCATCGCCCGCGCGTCGAACTCCGCCACCACCTCGCCGTTGCGGAGCACGGTCGCGCGGTCGGCGACGCGGCCGATCTCGTCCATGCGGTGCGAGATGTAGACGACGCCGGCGCCGGCGCGGCGCAGTTCGGCGATCACGGCGAACAGCCGGTCGATCTCCGGCGCGGACAGCGCGGAGGTCGGCTCGTCCATGACGATGATCCGGGCGTCCAGCGACAGCGCCTTCGCGATGGTGACCAGCTGCTGCTCGCCGGTGCGCAGCTCCTCCACCGGACGGCGCGGGTCGAGCGCGATGCCGATGCGGTCCAGCAGGCGCGCGGTCTCGCGCACCATCCGGCGGCGATCGATCGTGCCGAAGCGGGTGCGGGGCTCGCGGCCGAGGAACACGTTCTCGGCGATCGGCAGCGCCGGGACGAGGTCGAGTTCCTGGTGGATCATCGCGACCCCGGCGCGCTGCGCGTCGGCGGGCCGGGCGAACCGGACGGGCTCGCCGTCGATGCGGATTTCCCCGCGGTGGCCGCCCACCTCACCGGAGAGGATCTTCATCAGAGTGGACTTGCCCGCGCCGTTTTCCCCGAGCAGCGCGTGGACTTCTCCGGCACGCACAGTGAAATCGACGTCACGCACCGCATGAACTCCGCCGTAAGACTTGCTCACCCCGGCCAGCTCGACCAGGGGCGACCGTGGCTCCGCGTCCATGCTGGCCCCCCTCGCCACGCTGCGAGAAATCGATTACTCGGCCGAACCTAGAGTGACCCGCCACACATGTCAAGAGTGGACAAGATCGTGTCCTCTGCGGACAGTTTCCCCTAGGGCGCACGAACCCGCACGCCGAGCGCTATGCTGAGGCTCATGACGGTCGCGCTGGAGAACGTCCTCGCCAAGGCAGGCCTCCGGATCGACGCCGCGGATTTCCTCTCGCTGGTCGAGGATGCCGCGCGCCGCCTCGCCCCGCCGAACCCGGACCCGGTGTCCTTCTTCTCCGAGGGGCAGCGGGCCGCGCTCGCCGAGGCGGGGCTCGATCTGTCGCCCCGGCGCGACGACGAGCCGGACAGCCGCGCGCCGTCGGTGGCGGCGCACGCGGTGCTGGCCGAGTCCGCCCTCACGGTCGCCGAGGCCGCGCGACGGCTGGGCGTGGACCCGAGCCGGATCCGGCACAAGCTGGCCGACCGGCGCCTGACCGGCTGGAAGGACCAGGGCGGCTGGCGGCTGCCGTCGTGGCAGTTCGGCGAGCGGGGCGCGCTGCCCGGGCTGGAAGCCGTGCTGGCCGCCGTGCCGGACGACCAGCCCGCGCTGGTCGTGGCCGCGTTCATGAACACCGAGCAGGCCGACCTGCAGATCGGCGGGCGGCCCGCCACCCCGCGGCAGTGGCTGCTGGCCGGGGGCGACCCCGAGCCGGTCGCCGCGCTCGCCGCCACGCTCGGCACCCCGTTCTGAGGCCGCCCCGCATCTCATGGCCCGTTTGCCACTCCCGCCGTCGCGGGCTGAGCTCCTCGCTGCCCTGCGCGCCGACGTCGACATCGTGACCGTGCCGCCAACGCGGCGGCTGGTGCGGATCTTCACCGCGGGCGGCAACCACCCGCAGCAGTGGAACACGTTCCGCTACACCGGCCCCCTGCCGCACGGCCGCTTCGACCCGCAGCCGCCCAGCCGGGACGGGCGCGCCGTCACCGATCCGGGGCACGGGGTGCTGTACTTCGGGCTGACCGTGCGGACGAGCGTGGCGGAGGTGTTCCAGACGACGTCGCTGGTCGACCGCAGGACGCGGCTCCCGAGGCTGGTCGTGGTGCGCCCGTCGCGGCCGCTGAGGCTGCTCGACCTGACCGGCCTGTGGCCGACGCGGGTCGGGGCGTCGCAGGAGATTTCGAGCGGGCCGAAGAAGATCACGCAGGCGTGGGCGCGGGCGATCCGCGCGGCCTTCCCGGAGCTGGACGGGCTGTGGTACCGCTCGTCGATGGACGGCGGGCACCCCGCGCTGTGCCTGTGGGACCCACCGGCCGGCGAGGCGCTGCCGCTGGCGCCGGACGTGCTGCTGCCGCTCGACCACCCCGGGCTGGACGTGCCGCTGGGCCGGGTGTGCGAGGAGCTGAACTACGTGCTGCTCAACTGAAGCGTGGGAACAGCGGATTTCCGGGGGCGGCGGGCGCCGGTGCTGTCCCGGCACACCTGGATCAACGCGTGGCGAGACCCCGCCGCCAGCCCGCCTACTGCTCTGCGGAACGCCGGCACCGGAGCCGGGAAACCCCCGCGCCCGCCGCACCACGACGCCACCTCGCCGGTGGGCGCGCCGGGGCAACCGTCCGGGACGCACCGCGGTCCAGCCGGCTCCGTTACCCAGCCGGCTCCGAGGCCGGGGAGGCCGGGCGCCGGAAGCGCTCGGCCCGCAAGCTGTCCCAGGTGCGCGGGCGGAGCGCCAGCCCTCGACGTTGATCCGGGCCGGCGTCTCCGCCTCGGCCACTGGCGAGTCACGCCAGGTGGCGCGACCACCAGTCCAGGATCGCGTCGAAGCGTTGCACCCGGTGGCGCGGCTTGCCGGACCGGCTCAGTTCGTGGCCCTCGCCGGGGAAGAGGAGCATCTCGACCTCCGTGCCGTTGCGCTTGAGCTCCACGAACAGCCTCTGGGCCTGCTCGACCGGGCACCGCCAGTCGTGCTCGGAGTGGACCACCGCGAACGGGATGCGGATCTGCGCGGCGTAGGTCAGCGGGCTGCGCTCGCGCTGCACCACCGGGTCCGCGCCGACGTAGGCCTCGGTGAAGAACCAGCCGATGTCCGAGCTGCCGGTGAACGAGTCCCACGCGTTGACGGCCCGCTCGCTCCACGCGGCGCGGAATCGCGAACCGTGGTGGGCGGCCAGCCACGTCGTCATGAAACCGCCGTACGAGCCGCCCATCACGCCGACCCGCGAGGAGTCCAGGTCGTCGCGCTCCAGGGCCGCGTCCAGCAGCGCCAGCACGTCGTCGACGTCGACCGTGCCCAGTCCGTGCACGATCGCCTGCCCGTGGCTCTCGCCGTAGCCCGCCGAACCGCGCGGGTTGCCCATCACCACGGCGTACCCGGCCGCGGCGTACACCTGCGCCTCGTCGAACAGGCCCCAGTCGTAGGCCGCGAACGGGCCGCCGTGCACCACGAGCAGCACCGGGTGCGGCCCCTCGCCCTCGGGCAGCACCAGCCAGCCGTGCACCGGGTAGCCGTCCGGCGCCGTGGCGGTCAGCTCCTCGACCGGGCGGATCCCCTTCTCCCGCACCGGCTTCGAGAAGTCGGTGAGCACGAACTGGTCCGGGCCGTCGAGCAGCACCACGTCACCCGAGCTGTCCGGCCGCGCCACGACCGCGGCGATCCGCTCCCCGTCCACCGCGAACGACCGCACCGCGCCGCGGTCACCGAGCAGCCGGGCCAGGCCGTCCAGCGGCGCCCGGTCGGCGTCGCGCGGCACGGCCCGCAGCTCGATCGCGCCGCGGTTGAGCACGGTCACCAGGACCTCGTCGCGGAACTGCGCGGGCGGCACGTCGGCCATGCAGTACACGGACTCCGCGTCGGTCAGGCGGCGCGGCTTCGCCGGCTCGCCATCGGCGGGCAGCTCGGCCGCCCACAGACCCGGGTTGCGGGCCACGACGTGCGGCCACGTGTACTCCTGGCCGTAGAAGAGGATCGTGCCGTCGACCGTCACCGACGGCTTGGCGGCGCTGCCCGCACTGCGCACCGCGAGCACCGGCTCGCCGCCCTCGGCAGGCACCAGGTAGAGGTCGCTCTCCTCGGTGTCGGTGGCGCCCCACTCGCGGGGCGCGACGACCAGCACGGCCGAACCGTCCGGCAGCCACGCCGGGTCGGAGACGTCGGCCTGGTCGTCGGTCAGCGGCTCCGGTTCACCCGGGTCGGTGACGTCGAGGACGAACAGCCGCCGCGGGCGGTCCCGCAGGAAGCCGACGTTGTCGAGCCGGTAGTCGTAGCGGGTGATCCGGCGGGGCGCCTCCGCGGCCGGTTCGAGGACTTCGCCGTCGGGGTCCGGCGCACCGTAGCGGCCGGCTTCGGGCACCCGCGCGGTGAAGGCGACGCGGCGCGAGTCCGGCGCCCACACCGGGGCGCCGGCGCCGAGCGGCAGTTCGGTGAGGCGCCGGGCATCGCCGCCGTCGGCGGGCATCACGTGCAGCTGCGGCTTGTCGCCGTCCGCGCGGAGGAAGGCCACCCAGCGGCCGTCCGGGGAGATCGCGGGATCGGTGTCCCGCTCGCCGTGGGTCCACTGCCGGGCCGCCCCGCCGTCGGGGGCGGCCCGCCACAGCGAACTGCGATAGGTGTTGCCGCCGAGGTCGGGGGTGGTGACCGCGGTCAGCAGCAGGGTGCCGTGCAGCGCGGGAGTGCCGGGCACGGCGAGGAGTTCGAGATCCGAGGGACGCATGCCCCCGAACCTACCGGATTTCGTTAGCCTCGCTAAGAGCCTGAGACTCCGACTTCTTCTTCTCGTCCCGCTTGGCCTTGGCCAGGCTGAGGACGGTGGTGACGGTCAGGACGACCACGATCACGCCCAGCGAGAGCCAGTTGTTGATGTCCAGCCAGTCCGGCACCGCGTGGTACTCGTGCAGCGCGTGCAGGATCAGCTTCGCGCCGATGAAGGCGAGGATGACCGCCAGGCCGTAGGACAGGTAGACCAGCTTGTTCACCAGACCGCCGAGCAGGAAGTACAGCTGCCGCAGCCCCATCAGCGCGAACGCGTTGGCGGTGAACACCAGGAAGGCTTCCTGGGTGATGCCGAAGATCGCCGGGATCGAGTCGACCGCGAAGAGCAGGTCGGCGCTGCCGATGGCCACGATCACCACGAACATCGGCGTAAGCCAGCGCTTGCCGTCCCGCTTGATCGTCATCTTGTGGCCGTGGAAGTCGTCGGTGACCGGGTAGACCTTGCGGATCCACCGCACGACCGCGTTCTCGTGGTACTCCTCGTCGTGGTCGTTGCCGCGCACCATGCTGATGGCCGTCCACACCAGGACCGCGCCGAACAGGAAGAACACCCACACGAACTGGGCGATCAGGGCCGCACCGACCGCGATGAACACGCTGCGCATGGCCAGCGCGAGCAGGATGCCGATCAGCAGCACGCGGTGCTGGTGGATCGCGGGCACCCGGAACGAGGCCATGATGATCATGAAGATGAACAGGTTGTCCACCGACAGCGAGTACTCGGTGATGTACCCGGTGAAGAACTGGACGCCGTAGTCGTGCCCGGCGAGGACCCAGACGCCGATGCCGAACAACACGGCGCAGGTGATGTAGAAGACGACCCACTTGGCCGCTTCCTTGGTGGTGACTTCATGTGGCTTCCGGTCGACGATCACGAGGTCGATCGCGATCAGCACGAGCAGGCCTGCAACCGTGGCAGCCCACAGCCACACGGGGACATTCATCTACGCAATACCTCCGGTTAGCGCGCAGCAGCAGCTAGCCGGAGGTCTCTTCCGCCGGTGGATCCGGCCGACGGTGCCGGGTGCCCCGAAGGACCGCCGTGCTGACGACACCGCCGCGAAGGAATACTCCCCTCCACGTCGTATCCATCTTTCCTGATCAACCGGACGAACACCACCTTAGGTAACCCTCATCACCCGGATTCCAAGATCAGGACCCGCGCTGACGCGTTCTCAGGAAAGCTCCCATACGGTTTCGGTGTGCCCCGAATCGCGCTCCCGCACACACGCCGTTCCCGGATGGTGATCCTCGCGGTCGTCGTCCTGCTGGTGGCGGCCGTCGTGCTCGTCTGGACCCGCTCGTCGAGCGAGCCCGCCGCGGTACCGACGCAGGACGCCATCCTCGACGTGCCCGCGGCGCCCGGCTCCGCGGCGAAGGTCAGCCTGGACACCACGCTCTACCTGCCGGAGCGCACGCCCGCCCCGGCGGTGCTGCTGCCGCACGGGTTCGGCGGGGACAAGAACAGCGTCGCCGGCGACGCGCAGGAGCTGGCCCGGCGCGGGTTCGTGGTGCTCACCTACTCGGCGCGCGGCTTCGGCCGCAGCACCGGCGAGATCGGGCTCAACGACCCGGACTTCGAGGTCGCGGACGCCGCCCGCCTGGTCGACTGGCTCGCCACCCGCCCGGAGGTCCGCCTGGACGGCCCCGGCGACCCGCGGGTCGGCGTGCTGGGCGCCTCCTACGGCGGCGCGCTGGCGCTGCAGCTGGCCGGACGGGACAAGCGGGTCGACGCGATCACGCCGGTGATCACCTACAACGACCTGGCCCAGGGGCTGACGCCGAACGCGGCCGCGGCGACGGCGCCCGCGGCGGGCACCCCGGCGGCGGGCGCGTTCTCCCCGGACGGGGTGTTCAAGAAGTCGTGGGCCGGGCTGCTCTTCTCCGCCGGGACCTCGCCCTCGGGCGCGGGCGGGCTGGGCGCGGAGGCGCCCGAGCCGGGCCAGGAGACCGACGACGACACCCAGACCGCCGGGACCACGGGCGGGGGCGGCTCGGCCGCCGCCGCGCCGCTCCCCCAGCAGGCGCCGCAGCAGCTCGGCGGGGCGACGTGCGGCCGGTTCACCGCCGAGATCTGCCGGGCCTACGCCGACCTGGCCACGACCGGCAAGGTGAGCCCGCAGGTCGCGGCCCTGCTGCAGCGCCTGTCCCCCGCCGCGGTCACCGGCAACATCACCGCGCCGACCCTGCTGGTGCAGGGCGAGGCCGACACGCTGTTCGGGCTCGACCAGTCCGACGCCACCGCGCGGCAGATCACCGCGGCGGGCGGGACGGTGCAGCAGGTCTGGTACACCGGCGGGCACGACGGCGGCCGCCCGGGCCCGCAGCTGCGCGCGAAGCTCGGCGACTGGCTGTGGTTCCAGCTCACCGGCGAGGGCGGCAACCCGTTCAGCGGGTTCTCCTACGACGTGCAGGGCTCGCTGCGCGCGTCGGGCTCGCCTTCGGTGCGCACCGTCGACGCCGGCGAGTACCCGGCGCAGGCGCAGCGTCGGACGCTGCAGCTCGACGGCGACGAGCAGACGATCGTCAACCCGCCCGGCGGCACGCCCGCCGCGGTCAGCGGGATCCCCGGCCTGAACGCGCTGGTCAGCGGATCGTCGCGGCTGTCGGGACTGTTCAGCCTCGACCCGCCCGGCCAGTCCGCGCGGTTCACCACCGCGCCCGTCGACTCGCAGCTGCTGATCACCGGCTCGTCGACCGTCCGGCTGCGCGTGTCCGGCACCGGCGAGGCAGTGTTGTTCGTCAAGCTCTACGACCTCAACCCGGACGGCAGCCGCACGCTGCCGGCGAACCAGATCGCCCCGGTCCGGGTGGCGATCCCGTCTTCCGGCACCGCCGAGGTGACCGTGACGCTACCCGGGGTGGTGCGGCCGGTCGAGGCCGGGCACGCCCTGCAACTCGTGGTCACGACGACCGACCAGGCGTACGCGACCCCGGTGACCCCGGCCGCGTACCGGGTCTCGCTCGCCGACCCGGCCATCGCGGTGCCGGTCGTGCCGGGCAACGCCGTCGGCGGCGGGTGGCCGGTCGGCACGCTCGTCGGAATCGGCGTCACGCTCGCGCTCGCCGCGGCGGTCGCCGCGCTGGCCGCGGTGCGCAGGCGGCGGTCGCACCAGGCCGACCCGGACCTGGCCGGGGTGCCGCTGGTGATCGACGGGCTGACCAAGGCCTACCCGGGCGGGCTCACCGCCGTGAAGGACCTGTCCTTCCGCGTCGAACCGGGCCAGGTGCTCGGCCTGCTCGGGCCGAACGGCGCCGGCAAGACGACGACGCTGCGCATGCTGATGGGCCTGATCACCCCCACCGCCGGCGAGATCAGGGTGTTCGGCCACCGGATCACGCCCGGCGCGCCGGTGCTGTCGCGGATCGGCTCGTTCGTCGAGGGCTCCGGGTTCCTGCCGCACCTGTCCGGCACCGCGAACCTGCGCCTCTACTGGGACGCGACCGGCCGCCCGATCGAGCAGGCGCACCTGGAGCAGGCGCTGGAGATCGCCGGGCTGGGCAACGCCGTGCACCGCAAGGTCCGCACCTACAGCCAGGGCATGCGGCAGCGGCTCGCGATCGCGCAGGCCATGCTCGGGCTGCCGGAGCTGCTCGTGCTCGACGAACCGACCAACGGGCTCGACCCGCCGCAGATCCACCAGATGCGCGAGGTGCTGCAGCGGTACGCCGCGACCGGCCGGACCGTGGTGGTCTCCAGCCACCTGCTGGCCGAGGTCGAGCAGACCTGCACGCACGTCGTGGTGATGCACCGCGGCCGGCTGGTGGCCGCGGGCGAGGTCGGCGACATCGTGGCCGCCGGCGGCGAGGCCACCTTCCGGGTCGACCGGCCCGAGGCGGCGGCCGACGCCCTGCGCGGCGTGCCCGGCGTGTCCGGTGTGGACGTCGAAGGGACCCTCGTGCACGCCGACCTGGACGGGATGCCGCGCGCCGAAGCGGTCGCGGCGCTGGTCCGGGCCGGGGTCGCGGTCGAGCAGGCCGGGCCGCGGCGACGGCTGGAGGACGCGTTCCTCCAGCTCGTGGGAGAGGAAACGTCATGAGCGAGAACGGGGTCCACACCGATCCCGCGGCACTGGACGAGCTGACCGACGCCGCCGCGCACACCCACTCCGGGGTCGGCGCGGACGGCGCGGTCGAGGGCTACCGGGCGCGGCGGACGCTGCGGCTGGGCGTCGAGCTGCGGCGCCAGCTGCGGCGGCGGCGCACCCAGCTGGTGCTCGGGTTCGTCGTGCTGCTGCCGTTCATCCTGGTGGTGGCGTTCGAGATCGGCGAGTCCAGCCCGAACCGGCGCTCCGGCGGGTTCGTCGACCTGGCGACGGCGAGCGCGCCGAACTTCGTCGTGCTGGCGCTGTTCGTGTCCGGGACGTTCCTGCTGCCCACGATCGTCGCGTTGTTCTTCGGGGACACGATCGCGAGCGAGGCGTCCTGGTCGAGCCTGAAGTACCTGCTGGCCATGCCGGTGCCGCGGCACCGGCTGCTGCGGCAGAAGGCGATCGCGTCCGGGTTGCTGTCGGTGGTGGCGCTGGTGCTGCTGCCGCTGGTGGCCCTGGTGGCGGGACTGATCTTCTACGGGGCCGGTGACGCGGTCAGCCCCACCGGGGACGCGATCCCGTTCGGGCAGAGCCTGATCGCGATCGGGCTGTCCACCGTGTACGTGGTGATCCAGCTGGCGTGGGTGGCGGGGCTGGCGCTGTTGTTGTCGGTGCTCACCGACGCGCCGCTGGGCGCGGTCGGCGGGGCGGTGCTGGCGGCGATCCTGTCGCAGATCCTCGACCAGATCACCGCGCTGGGCACGCTGCGCAACTACCTGCCGACGCACTACTCGTACGGCTGGATGGACCTGATCGCGACCGACATCGACTGGACGAACATGGCCGCCGGGACGCTGTCCGCGGTGATCTACGCGACCGTGTTCACGCTGCTGGCCGCGCGGCGCTTCGCGACGAAGGACATCACCAGCTGATTTCCCACTACGGTGGGGCGATGACGACGATCGAGGTGGACAAGGCCGGCGACGTGGCCGTGCTGAAACTGGCCCACGGCAAGGCGAACGCGATGGACACCGAGCTGTGCCGGGAGCTGGTGGCGCGGCTGGAGGAGGCCGAGCTCGGCGGCGCGAAGGGCGTGGTGCTGACCGGGCGGGACGGGATGTTCTCCGCCGGGGTGGACCTCAAGCGGGTCGCCGCGGGCGGGCCGGCCTACCTCCGGGAGTTCCTGCCCGCGCTGTCGGACGCGTTCCTGGCCGTGTTCGGGTTCCCCGGACCGGTCGTCGCGGCGGTGACGGGGCACGCGATCGCCGGCGGGGCGGTGCTGGCGGCGGCGTGCGACCGGCGGATCCTGAACGAGCGGCAGGGCCGGATCGGCGTCACCGAACTGCTCGTCGGGGTGCCGTTCCCGTTGGTGGCGCTTGAGATCCTGCGCTGCGCGTACGGGACGGAACGGCTGCCCGGGCTGACGTTCCTCGGCGAGACCTACGCGGGCGGCGAAGCGCTTTCCCGCGGGCTGGTGGACGAGCTGGCCGCGCCGGACGAGGTGCTGCCGAGGGCGATCGAGACGGCGAGGCGGCTGGCCGCGGTGCCGTCGGACGCGTTCCGGCACACGAAGGCGCAGATCCACCGGCCGTTCGACGAGCGGATCGGCGAGCAGCGCGCCGGGGACGACGCGCACGTCGAGCGGGTGTGGTCGGCGCCGTCCTCGCTGGCGGCGATCGAGGAGTACGTGCGGACCACGCTCGGCGGGTAGCATTCTCGGTTCCCCGCCCACCGCCTCTCGGAGGCCGCCATGCCGCGTCCGGTGCACTTCGAGATCCACGCGAGCGACCCGGAACGAGCCGTCACCTTCTACGCGACGGTCTTCGGGTGGACGTTCGAGCGGTGGGGCAGCAACCCGTACTGGCTGATCAGCACCGGCGACGGACCGGGCATCGACGGCGGGCTGGTGCCGCGGCAGGGCCCCGCGCCCGCCGAGGACGCGCCGGTGAACGCCTTCCCGCTGACCGTCGAGGTGGACGACCTCGACGCGGCCGTGCGGCGGGTCGAGCAGGCGGGCGGCCAGGTGGCGGTGCCGCGCAGCCCGATCCCGGGGATCGGGTGGCTCGCGTACTGCGTGGACACCGAGGGGAACATCTTCGGGATCCTGGAGCCGGCCCCGGAAGCCGAGTGATCGTGGGCGCTTGTCGGTGGTGCGTTCGGCGCGCGGTGCGGTGGGCGCGGATGGTGGCCGCACTCTCCGCCGACGGCCGCGCGAGGGGCCGGCGCCCGCGCCGGCGACGAGCGGCGCCCCAGCGCGGATGACGAGCGGCGGCGGGGTGGCGAGCGGCAGCACGAGCCGCAAGCAGCGGCACGAGCAGCGAGCAGCGGCGGTCGGGCGCGAGCGGCTGCGGCAGCACGAGAGCGAGCAGCAGCGGTCAGGCGCGAGCGGCTGCGGCAGCACGAGAGCGAGCAGCAGCGGTCAGGCGCGGATGGCGAGTTCCCGCGCGAGCCGAGGCGAGCAGTGACGTGCGTGCGGCTGGTTCAGGAGCGGGCGTAGTCGTAGGAGGCGGACAGCAGTTCGTGGAGTTCGGCGTCCGGGATGGGGTTGTCCAGGGTGATCGTGTTCCAGCCGTGGCGGGACTGGTAGCCCATGGGGCGCATGGCGTCCGGGTGGCGTACCCGCACGGAGGCGGCCTCCTCGGCGTTCACGCCGCACCGGAGGGCGATCGAGTTCTCCTCGAAGCCGATGTAGGCGAACGCCTTGCCCGTGACCTTCACGACGAGCACGTGCTCACCGAACGGATAGGTCTCCACGGCGCCCGGCTGACCCAGGCACCACGCGATCACCTCGTCGCGGGTCAACGGCCGCTCCCTCCATCCGGGTGGCTGGGCACCGGCATCCCGGCGCCCAGCCACTCCCCGCGGCCAGGCCGGCCACCGGCACTCCGGTGCCCGGCCACTCACGCCCCCATCCCGGCTGAGTCGCCGGCACCCCCGCGCCGACCACCGCGAAGGGTCACTTCACGCCGGCGGCGTCCATGCCCCGCAGTTCCTTCTTCAGCTCGGCGATCTCGTCGCGGAGGCGGGCCGCCAGCTCGAACTGCAGGTCGCGGGCGGCCTGCATCATCTGGTCGGTCATCTGCTGGATCAGGTCGGCCAGCTCGGCGCGCGGCATGCCGGCCACGTCGCGGTCCACCAGCACCCCGGAGCTGCGGCCGCCCTGCTCGGGCTTCTTGCCGCGCGAGGCGTTGCGACCGGAACCGCCGACCTGCACCGCCTGCTCGGAGTCCTCCGCCTCGCTGTAGACGCGGTCCAGGATGTCCGCGATCTTCTTCCGCAGCGGCTGCGGGTCGATGCCCCGCTCCTTGTTGTACGCCATCTGCTTCTCGCGGCGGCGGTTCGTCTCGTCGATCGCGTACCGCATCGAGTCGGTGATCTTGTCCGCGTACATGTGGACCTCGCCGGAGACGTTGCGCGCCGCGCGGCCGATCGTCTGGATCAGCGACGTGCCGCTGCGCAGGAAGCCCTCCTTGTCCGCGTCGAGGATCGCCACCAGCGACACCTCGGGCAGGTCGAGGCCCTCGCGCAGCAGGTTGATGCCGACCAGCACGTCGAAGTCACCCGACCGCAGCTGCCGCAGCAGCTCCACCCGCCGCAGCGTGTCCACCTCGGAGTGCAGGTACCGCACCCGGATGCCCATCTCCAGCAGGTAGTCGGTGAGGTCCTCGGCCATCTTCTTGGTCAGCGTGGTCACCAGGACCCGCTCGTCCCGCTCGGCGCGCACCCGGATCTCGTGCACCAGGTCGTCGATCTGGCCCTCGGTGGGCTTGACCACGACCTCCGGGTCGATCAGGCCGGTCGGGCGGATGACCTGCTCGACGAACTCGCCGCCGGTCTGGCCCAGCTCGTACGGCCCCGGCGTCGCCGACAGGTACACCGTCTGGCCGATCCGGTCGGTGAACTCCTCCCACGTCAGCGGCCGGTTGTCCAGCGCGCTGGGCAGCCGGAACCCGTGCTCCACCAGGGTCCGCTTGCGCGACGCGTCACCCTCGTACATGCCGCCGATCTGCGGCACCGTCACGTGCGACTCGTCGATGACCAGGAGGAAGTCCTCCGGGAAGTAGTCGATCAGCGTGGCCGGGGCCGACCCGGCCGGGCGGTCGTCGATGTGCCGCGAGTAGTTCTCGATGCCCGAGCAGAACCCGACCTGCCGCATCATCTCGATGTCGTAGCTGGTGCGCATGCGCAGCCGCTGCGCCTCCAGCAGCTTGCCCTGTTTCTCCAGGCGCTCCAGCTGCTCGGCCAGCTCCGCCTCGATGCCGCGGATCGCCTTCTCCATGCGCTCCGGCCCCGCCACGTAGTGGGTGGCCGGGAAGATCCGCACCTCGTCGACCTCGCGCACGATCTCGCCGGTGAGCGGGTGCAGGTAGTACAGCTTGTCGACCTCGTCGCCGAAGAACTCGACCCGCACGGCCAGCTCCTCGTACGCCGGGATGATCTCCACCGTGTCGCCGCGCACCCGGAACGTGCCGCGTGAGAACGCCAGGTCGTTGCGGGTGTACTGGACGTCGACCAGCGCGCGCAGGAACGTGTCGCGCTCGACCTCCATGCCGACCTCCAGCTTGGAGGACCGGTCGAGGTAGGACTGCGGCGTGCCGAGGCCGTAGATGCAGGACACCGAGGCGACCACGATGACGTCCCGCCGGGACAGCAGGTTCATCGTCGCCGAGTGGCGGAGCCGCTCGACGTCGTCGTTGATCGACGAGTCCTTCTCGATGTAGGTGTCGGTCTGCGGGACGTAGGCTTCCGGCTGGTAATAATCGTAGTAGCTGACGAAGTACTCGACCGCGTTGTGCGGGAACAGTTCGCGCAGCTCGTTGGCCAGCTGCGCGGCCAGGGTCTTGTTGGGCGCCATGACCAGCGTGGGCCGCTGCACCCGCTCGATCAGCCAGGCCGTGGTCGCCGACTTGCCGGTGCCGGTGGCGCCCAGCAGCACGACGTCCTTCTCGCCCCGCTCGAGCCGCTTGGCGAGCTCGTCGATGGCCGCCGGCTGGTCACCGGCGGGCTGGTACTCGCTGACGACCTCGAACCGGCCGCCCGCGCGCGGGATCTCGGAGACGGGCCGGAACTCGGACTGGGCGAGCACGGGGTGTTCGGTTGCGAAAGCCACGGGAACCAGGGTAGGCCGACCCACCGACAGTTTTCAGCGAGGCGGCGTTCTAGCAGGCCAGACGGCGGTCGCGGGCGGCGCGGGCCAGGCACGACTCGCACGGCATGCCGCAGATCCGCTCCAGCAGCTCGGCGCTCCCGCAGGCGATCGGCGCGCCGCAGCGGGCGATCAGGACCTCCGGGATGGGGCCGGTTTCGGGGATCGGGACGAGGTGGCAGACCCGGTCGCGCTCACCCGCGGCGCCCCGGCGCAGGCGCACGAGGGCCATCACTCCGGTCGGCTCGGCGTGGACGACGTTCCCCATGGGCGAAGCGTAAACCGGAATAATCGTGGAATCTTCGTGCCGTCGGCCCAATCCTGGGGGCCAGGACTGGTCCTGAAGGACGAAAGCGCTGGACCGCGGCCTGCCGCGGGGGTCGATGAAACACCCGAAAGAGACAAACCAGGCGTTCCGTTCCGGTGTGTCGTCCGGTGAGGTCGGTTCCGCGGGTTCCGAAGCGCGGGCCGGCGGCGGCAGCTTTGTTACGGCGTCGCCAGCACGGCCGCGCCGAGCCGGTGGCACAGCCGCAGCGCGAGTTCGACGTCCAGGCGGTTCTCCGACACCGGGCGGCCCAGCATCTCCTCCGCCTTGCGCACCCGGTACTGCACCGAGTTCTTGTGCATCGTCAGCTGGGTGGCCGCCGCGGTGTAGCTGCCGCCCGCGGCCAGGAAGACCCGCAGCGTCTCGCGCAGCCGGGCGTGCTGCTCGTCGTCGGTGGCGAGGTCCCGCAGCGTGTCGGCGACCCAGCCGCGCGCGGCCGCCATGTCGCCCGCCATCAGGGCCATCGCCCCGACCTCGCGGAACGTCAGGACCCGGTCGCAGTGCTCGCCCGCGGCGAAGGCCAGGTTGTACACCCGCTGCGCCTGCCGGTGGCTGCGCCGGAACCCGTCCAGCCCCTCCCCCGGGTCGCCGAGCGCGAGCCGGATGCCCGGATCGGCCTTATCCAGCACCTTCCGGACGCGCTCCTCGTCCGGCATCGCGGGCCGCTCCAGCGGGACCCACACCCACGCGCAGACCTCGTCGTTCGGCACGAACAGCGGCGCGCCCGCGCTGGGCAGGCCCGCGGCGAGCTCGGCCGCGACCGACTCCAGCCCGCCGAGCACGTGCCCGGCGCCCGGGACCGGGTCCTGCCACACGATCATCGCCAGGTGGGTGCCGCGCAGCCGGTAGCCGAGGCTGGTCTCGCTGGTGTCGGTGGCCCCGCCCTCCAGCAGGGTGCGCACCCTCGCGGCCCGGACCGCGCTGCGGTTGACCAGCCAGCGGTCGCGTTCCTCCTGGTAGGCCGACACCACCTGCTGCGTGACGCGGTCGATGAACGCGAACGCGCCGGTCAGCGCGTGCCCCATCATGGCGCCCAGCAGCTCCGGATCGGACTCGAACCTGACCGCCTCGCGCAGGGAATAATCGAGCAGCGCGGTCTGGCCGAGGTAGTAGGCGCGGATCAGGTCCACCACCGGGGTGCCGCGCTGGGCGAGACGGCGCGCGTACTCCATCGCGGCGGCCGGCGCCTCCACCCGGCGCGGGTCGATGCCGTGCTGGAAGATCCGCAGCGCGGTGTCCACGTTCTGGTAGACGCTCGCCGACAGCAGGCTCACGACGCTCTCGTCGTCGTTGACCAGGTTCGGCAGCTCGCGCGCGTACAACTGCACCAGATCGCCGGTGAGCTCGGTGGCCCGCTCCGCGAGCACGGCGGCCACCCGCGCCACTCCTTCGACCGCGTCTGCCTCGTCCGCCACGTGATCACCCTACCGTCGCGACAGTTCCCAAACTTATGTGAACCAGCAGAATGGGAGGCATGACCGCGCACGCCGGGACGATCCACCCCCCGAAGATCGAGACCTTCGACGTCGCGAACCGGACCAACACCGATCCCAAGGGCATCGCCCGCGCCGTCGAGGAGTACCGGGTCGAGCCGTTCGGGCTCTACCTCGCCCGGCCCACCCCCGGCCGCGCCCAGTTCCACTACCTCGAATCCTGGTTGCTGCCCGCGCTCGGCCTGCGGCTGACCGACTTCTGGTTCCGCCCCGGCCACGAACGCGACCAGGACTTCTACCTCGACGTCGTCTCGGTCGAGCGCGACGACGCGACCTGGCGCACCACCGACTGGTACCTGGACCTCGTGGTGCGCGAGGGCGAGCGGGTCGACGTGGTCGACATCGACGAGCTGCTCGCCGCGGCCGGCGCCGGGCTGCTCACCGCGGGCGAGGCGCGGCGCGCGCTGGAGATCGCCTACGACGCCGTCGACGGCCTCGCCGCGCACGGCTACCGCGTGGACCGCTGGCTGGCCACCCACAGCATCGAGCTGACCTGGCGCCGCCGCTGAGCATCCACCGATCGGTGGATGGCCGGTCACCGGGCGGCTGAGCGAAGTCCCGCCGCGGAGTCGATCCGGCGCCCGCCCCCTCCCCCGCATGCTGGTCGGGCGGAGGAAAGGGGGCGGCACGATGCCGGTCATCGAGGTGCGGAACCTCAGGAAGCACTACGGCGGGAAGCCCGCCGTGGAGGACGTGTCCTTCACGGTCGAACGGGGCGAGATCTTCGGGATTCTCGGGCCCAACGGCGCGGGCAAGACCACGACCGTCGAGTGCCTGGAAGGACTTCGGCGCCCGGACGGCGGCCGGGCGACGGTGCTCGGGCTCGACCCGTGGCGCGACACCGCGGAACTGCGCCAGCGGCTGGGCGTCCAGCTGCAGGAGAGCCGGCTGCCGGACAAGCTCCGGGTCGGCGAGGCGCTGGAGTTGTACGCGTCGTTCTACCGGAACCCGGCCGATCCGGACGCCCTGCTCGAACAGCTGGGGTTGTCCGGGCGGCGCGGCACGGCCTACCGGAAGCTGTCCGGCGGCCAGCAGCAGCGCGTGTCCATCGCGCTCGCGCTGATCGGCAACCCGGAGGTCGCGGTGCTCGACGAGCTCACCACCGGACTGGACCCGCAGGCCCGCCGGGACACCTGGGAGGTCATCGAGGGCATCCGCGACCGCGGGGTGACCATCCTGCTGGTCACCCACTTCATGGCGGAAGCCGAACGGCTCTGCGACCGGATCGCGGTGATCGACGCCGGCCGCGTGGTCGCCGTCGACACGCCGGCCGGGCTCGTCGCGCGCGTCGCCGACGAGCAGGTGATCCGGTTCCGCCCGTCGGAGCCGGTGCCCGACGAGCTGTTCACCGGCCTGCCCGAGGTGCGGACCGTGACGCGGCGCGGCGAGCAGGTCGAGGTCAGCGGCGTCGGCAACGTGCTGCACGCCGTCACGTCCGTCCTCGCGCGGCGCGGGATCGTCGCCGGCGAGCTGCGGGTGGCACAGGCCGGGCTGGACGACGCGTTCGTCGCGCTCACCGGCCGCCGGATCGGACAGGGGGACCGCTGATGCTCACCAGGCTCACCGCCGTCGAGGCGAAACTGTTCCTGCGCGACCCGGGGGCGCCGATCACGGTGCTCGGCGTCCCGATCGCGCTGCTGCTGGTGTTCGGGCTGCTGCCGGACGCGAACCGGCCGAGCGAGGAGTTCGGCGGCCAGCCGCCGCTGTCCGGGTTCATCGCGCCGCTCGCGGTGGCGATCCTGATCGGGATGCTGGCGCTGACACTGTTCCCCGGCGCGATGGCGACCCACCGGGAACGCGGGGTGCTGCGGCGGCTCGCGGCGAGCCCGGTGCCGCCGTCCCGCCTGCTCACCGCGCAACTGCTGGTCAACCTGGCCGCCGCGCTCGTGGTCGTGCTGCTGATCGTCGTCGGCGGGCACGTCGTGCTCGGCCTGGCGCTGCCCGCCAACCCGGGCGGCTTCCTGCTCACGCTCGTCCTGGGCACCACCGCGCTGTTCGCCGCGGGACTGCTGGTCGCCGCGCTCGCGCCGACCGGCCGGACCGCGGGCGGGGCCGGGACCGCGGTGTTCTTCCCGATGCTCGCGCTCGGCGGGGTGTGGGTGCCGAAGGAGAACCTGCCGGGGGTGCTGCGGGAGCTGGCCGACGTGCTGCCGCTCGGCGCGATGCTCAACGCGCTGCGCGCGTGCTGGACCGGCGGCTCGCCGGAGCCGCTGCAGCTGGCGGCGATGATCGTGTTCGCCCTGGTCTGCGGTGGTCTGGCCGTCCGCTTCTTCCGGTGGGAGTGAAGAAGTTGACTTTCGTGGGCAACCGAACGGCCCCGGGCGGCGTCAGAGTTGCGAAGCTCGCTCGCGTTCCCGTGCTCGCCATGGCGGGGGCCGTCGGGCTGCTGTTGCTCGTCACGAGCGGCCGCTACGGCTACTTCGGCGACGAGCTGTATTTCCTGGCGGCTGGTCGGCATCTGGCTTGGGGGTATGCCGACCAGCCGCCGGCACTCCCCCTGCTCGCGCACCTGGTGGACGCGCTGGCGCCCGGGTCGCTGGTGGTGTTCCGGCTGCCCGCGACGCTGGCGACCGCCGCCGGGGTGGTCGTCGCCGCGCTGATCGCCAGGGAGCTCGGCGGCGGGCGGCACGCGCAGGTGCTCACCGCCGGGACCTTCGCGATCAGCGGGCAGCTCCTCGGCACCGGCCACTACCTGGCGACCTCCACGTTCGACCCGCTGCTGTGGACGGTGCTGTGCTGGCTGCTGGTGCGCTGGGTGCGCACCAGCGCGGACGGGCTGCTGGTGTGGGCGGGAGTGGTGACCGCGGTGGCGGTCAACGTGAAGTTCCTGGTCCTGGCGTTCTGGCTGGTCGCCGGGATCTGCGTGCTGGTGTTCGGGCCGCGCGGGCTGCTGCGGCGGCCGCTGCTGTGGGCAGGCGCGCTGATCGCCGCGGCCGGCGCGGCGCCGACGGTGGTCTGGCAGGCCGCGCACGGCTGGCCGCAGCTGGAGATGAACGCCGCGATCAGCGCGGAGGTCGAGCAGGTCTACGGCGGGCCCCTGATGTTCCTGCCCGGGATGCTGGCCGGAGCCGGGATCGTCGTGGGCGCGGTCCTGCTGGTGTACGGGGTGTGGCGGCTGCTGCGGTCGCCGGAGCTGCGCGCGTACCGGTTCCTCGGGGCGGCCACGGCCGGGCTCACCGCGGTGTTCCTGGCGACCGGTGGGCGGTCCTACTACGTGGCCGGGATGTTCGCGGTGTGCTGGGCGGCCGCCGCGGTGAGCCTGGAAGCCGGGGCGGCCGCGCGGTGGTGGCGCTGGGTCGCGACCTGGCCGGTGTACGCGGTCAGCGCGCTGATCGCGGTGCCGTTCGCGCTGCCCGTGGTCCCGATGTCCTGGGTGGGCAGGGCGCCCGCGCCGGGGTTCGCCACCGCGGAGATCGGCTGGCCCGACGTCGCGGCGTCGGTGGCGCGCGCCTACCGGCAGGTGCCCGACCCCGCCCGCACCGCGATCGTCACCGGCTTCTACTGGCACGCCGCCGCGCTGGACCGCTTCGGCCGTCCGCTCGGGCTGCCCGAGCCCTACAGCGGCAGCCGCGGCTACTGGGACCTGGGCACGCCGCCGGAGGGCGCGCGGGACGTGCTGTTCGTCGGCGACGACCCGGCGGTGCTGACCGGGCACTTCGCCGCGATCACACCGGCCGGGCGGATCGACGACGGTGCGGGCTTCGGCCAGGGCACAGCGCTGTGGCTGGCCACCGGCCGCGCCGGACCGTGGTCCGCGGTGTGGCCGCGGATGCGGGATCTGGGTGTGGGGACCGGATAATGCCCGGTGTGAACCGCCGCTCCTGGACACAGTCCCTCGACTTCGCCGAGGGCCCCGGCGGGCCGCTGTCGGAGACGTGGAGCCGGCTGGTCGACCACTACCTGCCGTACCTGCTGCTGGGACTGGCGACCCTGCTCGTCCACCGCGCCGACACCCTGCCGCTGGTCGGGGCGGCGCTGGCGTGGTTGCTGCTGACCGGCCCCGCGATGCCCCGGCGGTGGCGGTCGCACGGGATCACCCTGGCGGTCTCGTTCGCCGGGACGCTGACGCTGGCGTCCCTGCTGATGTTCCGGGACGTGCTGTTCCTGGTCTTCATGCTCACCTGCTTCTTCGGCGCGCTGCGGCTCAAGCCCGCGCCGCTGGGCGTGCTGGCGCTGGCCACGACCTCCCTGCTGATCAACACGATCGGCGCGGGCGGGCCGGGCAAGGCGCTGAGCACCGAGCCGGTGCTGTGGGTGACCATCGTGACCGTGCAGACCGGGGCGATCTGCTTCGGCACCATCATTTCGCGCAAGGTCAGCGAGCAGAACGAGGCGCGGCGCGCGGCGCTGGAACAACTGGAGGCGGCGCAGGCGGAGAACGCGGGCCTGCACCGGCAGCTGCTCGCCCAGGCTCGCGAGGCCGGGGTGATGGAGGAGCGGCAACGGCTCAGCCTGGAGATCCACGACACCCTCGCGCAGGGCTTCACCGGGATCATCACCCAGCTCGAGGCCGCCGAACAGGACCCCGGCGAGTGGCGGCGGCGGGTGGCCACGGCCACCGCGCTGGCGCGGGAGAACCTCGCCGAAGCGCGGCGGTCGGTGCACGCGCTGCGGCCCGGCCCGCTCGACGAGGCGCGGCTGCCGGACGCGCTGAAGGCGGTGGCGGAGCGGTGGGCGCAGCGGTCGGAGGTGGCGATCGAGTTCACCGCGACCGGCACCGCCCGCCCGATGCACCCGGAGATCGAGGCCACGCTGCTGCGCGTCGCACAGGAGGCACTGTCCAATGTGGCCAAGCACGCCGGCGCGCGGCGCGTCGGCCTCACGTTGTCCTACATGGAGGATCAGGTGACGCTCGACGTGCGGGACGACGGGTCCGGGTTCGACCCGGCGCGGCGCGGCGACGGGTTCGGGCTGCCCGGGATGCTGCAGCGGGTGCAGCGGCTCGCGGGGACACTCGCGGTGGAGTCGGAACCCGGCGCCGGCACGGCCATCTCGGCCAGCCTGCCCGCGATCGGAGCCGCATGATCACGCTGGTGCTCGCCGACGACCACCCGGTGGTGCGGGACGGGCTGCGCGGGATCTTCACCGCCGAGCACGGGTTCGAGGTGCTCGGCGAGGCCGCGGACGGCGCGGAGGCGGTGGCGCTCGCCGAACGCGTACGGCCCGACGTCGTGCTGATGGACCTGCGGATGCCGGGCACCGACGGGGTGCACGCGATCGGCGAGCTGGCGCGCCGCGGCAACCCGGCCCGCGTGCTCGTGCTGACCACCTACGACACCGACTCGGACGTGCTGCCCGCGATCGAAGCCGGCGCGACGGGCTACCTGCTCAAGGACGCGCCGCGGGAGGAGCTGTTCCGGGCGGTGCGGGCGGCGGCGCGGGGCGAGGCGGTGCTCTCCCCCGCCGTGGCGACCCGGCTGATGGGGCAGGTGCGCGCGCCCGCCCGGGAGGAGCTGAGCCAGCGCGAGATCGAGGTGCTGACGCTCGTCGCGCGCGGCGGCACGAACAAGGACGCGGCCGCGAAGCTGTTCATCAGCGAGGCGACGGTGAAGACGCACCTGCTGCACGCCTACGCCAAGCTGGGCGTGAAGGACCGGGCCGCCGCGGTGGCGCTCGCGCTGCGCCGGGGGCTCATCGAGCTGGATTAGGTTCAGACGGCCGCGCGGTGGACGACGATGTCGCCGAGCCGGGTGCGGGCGTGCAGGCTGACCTGGTCGTCGAAGCCGGCCGAGTTCTCCCGCGCGGGCAGGGAGTTGCGCACGGTTCCCTTGGTGCTGCGGGCGTCCACCGAGACGGCGGTGCGGTCGCCGATGCCGACCTCGATGCCCCCGGAGGCGTTCACCAGCTCCGCGACGCCGCGGGCCAGCCGCCCGATCCGGATCGGGCAGTCGCCCGCCTTGGCGACGACGCCGCCGTCGGCCCGGTCGATGTGGAAGCTCCCCTTGGCGCTGCCGAGGTCGACGTCGGACTTCGCGTGGCCGATCCAGACCGTGCCGGTCGAGCCCTGGTACCGGACGGCGCCCCCGGCCTCGCCGATCCGCAGCGCGGCGGCGCCGCCGTCGACGTCGGCCGGGCCTGCGATCCGGGTGATGGCGACCGAACCGGCGGCGAGGTTCCCGCGCAGCGCGGCGATGTGGTCGAGCTGGACGTGGCCCGAGCCCAGGTTCAGTTCGCAGTCGCCGAACCGGCCGTCGGCGCGCACGTCGGTCCACGTGCTGTGCAGGACCAGGCGGGACCCGGCGGGCAGCTCGATCGTGACGACGACCGAACCGTCCCGGTGGCCCGGCTTCCTGGTCTTGACCGACAGGTGGCCGTCGGCGAAGGAGACCTCGGTGCGCTGGGCGACTTTCACGTGGGACTGGTTCGCGTGGTCGACGGGCTCGACCCGCACGACGGTGTCCGGGCGCTCGCTCGCGGCGATGCGGACCCGGGCGCCCGCGGTCATCAGGCCGGCGGTGATGGGCTCGGGGGTGGCGAAAGTGATCATCGGAGGGGCTCCTTCGTCGGGGGGCGTGTGATCACCTTCGCCGCCGCGGCTGACACCGGGCTGTCACGACCCTGACACCCCGTTTTTGTCATACCCCCCGCCTAGCCTCGGGCGCATGGCGTTGTCAGTGGAAGAACGCGAACGGTTCCTGGCCGAGCCGCACGTGGGCGCGCTGTCGGTCGTGGAGGCGCCCGACCGCGCGCCGTTGACGGTCCCGGTCTGGTACCGGTACACGCCGGGCGGTGAGCTGTGGGTCCGCACGCCGCCCGGTTCGCGGAAGGCGCGGGCGATCGAGGCCGCGGGGCGGTTCAGCCTGATGGTGCAGCGGACCGAGCCGACGGTGCGGTACGTGTCGGTGGCCGGCCCGGTGACGGCGATCGAGGCGGACACCCCGGAACGGGCGCGGGAGATGGCGGGACAGTACCTGCCGGCGGGCCAGGTGGAGGAGTTCGTGGCCTACGAACGGACGCGGCTGGGCGAGCACGTGGTGATCAGGATGCGGCCGGAGCGGTGGTTCTCGGCGGATCTGGGGTCTGCCGGGTAGGGGTGGTGTTGGGGCCGGTGGTGGTGCGGGGGGCCGGGTGCCGTGGGCGAGGCTGGCCCCGCGAGGCGAGCCGGGCCGAGGGCGGAGGAAGCCGGGCCGCCGTTGGGGCGGCGCGGGACGGGCCGGGGGGGCCGGGGGCGAGGCGGGGCCCCGCCAGGCGAGCCAGCCCGAGGGCAGAGGAAGCCGGGCCGCCGTTGGGGCGGCGCGGGACGGGCCGGGGGCGAGGCGGGCCACCGCTGCGGCGGCGCGGGGGCAAGCCAGCCGCGGAATACCGGCGGCCAGACAGGCCACCGCTGCGGCGGCGCGGGGGCAAGCCAGCCGCGGAGTGCCGGAGGCCAGGCGGGCCGCCTTGAGGCGAGGCGGGCCGAGCCGGGGAGAGCCGGGCCGCCGTTGCGGCGGTGCCGGGGGCGAGCCGACCGTCACGGCTTCCGGGACTCGCCTATCCCACGCGCAGTTCGTCGCCGCCGACGGTCACGACGTCGCCACGCTGCAGC